>CAIYXO010000324.1 GCA_903930165.1 uncultured Verrucomicrobiota bacterium
GCGTCGAAGCGCCGCCAGCGGTCCGTGCCCGTCTCGAACATCGTCGCCTCCGCGATCACCGAGTTGGTGTCGTCCTTCAGGTACCGCCGGAAGAACGGCAGCTCCATCTTCTCGCGGTATTCCGCCGCGGTCTTCACATGGTGCCGCACGTCCCCCAGCGCGGCGCCCTCGCCGTGCGACCACTGGCCGTGCGACCAGGGTCCCATCACCAGCAGGTTGGTGATCCCCGGATTGAGACGCTCCGTCCACCGGTAGGTCTCCAGCGGCCCGAACAGGTCCTCGGCGTCGTACCATCCGCCCACGGTCATCACCGCGCACCGCACGTTCTTCAGGTGCGGACGGATGTTCCGGGCCTGCCAGTAGGCGTCGTAGGTGGGGTGCTTCAGGAACTCGCTCCAGGACGGAGACCGGCCTTTCAGGTGCACCGCGTCCGAGTTCGCGAGCGGCCCCATCCGGCGGTAGAAGTCGTATCCGTCGGGATTGCCGAAGACGAAGCGCTTGCCCTCGTCGCGCAGCGGGTCGTCGGACTTCTGGTCGAACCAGTACATGAACCCGAAGTTCTGCGAGAGGAAGAAGGCGCCGTTGTGGTGCAGGTCGTCGCCCATGAACCAGTCGGTGATCGGCGCCTGGGGGGACGCGGCCTTGAGCGCCGGATGGCTGTCGATCATGCCGGCCGCGGTGTAGAAGCCCGGATAGGAGATGCCGAACATGCCCACGCGCCCGTTGTTGTTCGGCACGTTCTTCACCAGCCAGTCGATCGTGTCCCAGGCGTCCGTGCTCTCGTCGATGTCCTTCGCGCCCTTCACCGGCCGGTGGGGACGCATGTGGTCGAACTCGCCCTCGGATCCGAAGCGGCCGCGGACGTCCTGGCTCACCATCACGAAGGTGTCCCGGGCGAAGGCGGCGAAGCTGCCCGAACCCGACTGGAAGTTGTCCACTCCGTACGGCTTCAGGCTGTAGGGCGTCCGAGTTAGCAGGATCGGCCACGGCTTGGAGTCGTCCTTCGGCACGTAGACCCGCGTCATCAGCCGCACGCCGTCCCGCATCGCGATGCGGTGCTCGTACTTGGTGTAGTGCTCTGCGATCCAGGCGGCGTTCGTGTCGTCGGTCTTGGCGTCGGAACCGTACCCGGAAGCCCCGGTGATCGCCCGGCCCGGCAGGGCGAGGAGCGCGGCGAACACGGGGACGAGGAACAGGGGGTGGAACCGTGGGTTGCGGGCCATGGCTCAGGCTCCCCGGCGGGTCCCGGAATTGGCAAGCGGCAAGCGGGCCGATGCCGCCGATGCCTACATGGAACGATGCGGAAGGGATCGGCACGCCAAGCCGCAAAGCCGCCGGGGAGCGAGGCGAAGGCGGCCGGATTCCCGAGGCGGAACCGTAGACCGAACGGTGATCGCATTCCCGGTCCCGGATCCGCCGCCTCGGTTGGCGTCATGGCGCATTTGTGGGAGGTCGGTCCTTTCTCCTTCTGGACCGTTCCGCTATTCCGCCGCTTCCGTGGCCGGCCGGAACGGCCGGCGGTGCGCGTCGTCGAGCCGGTTGCAGGCCCAGAGGAGCCCGCGGGTCACGAGGTCGAGATACCGCGGATCCGAGACCGTCTCGTTGAAGTGGCCCAGCGTCGTGTTGAACACGCGGGTCTTGCCGTAGTGGTTCACCCAGGTCAGGACGAGGTCGTTGGTTCCCTGGCGTCCCCGCTGCAGCGGTTGGGCGGTGGGATGGATGGCGACGTTGTTGTAGAGCTCCTCCTTGCCGGTGAGCCAGGTGTTCCAGGAAAGGCCGGCGGTGATCGGGTGGGAGGCGTCCACGGTCCGGATGTCGATGGGGCTGGCCGGTCCGTGCTGGAGCGAGCGGATGCCCAGGAACCGGGGCCACTCGAGGTCGGGAGCGACGCGGTAGCTGTGGGCGGCGCAGTGGAGGTTCACCGCGGGCACCCCGGCGCGATGGGGCGCGAGGATCTTCGCGATGAAGTTGGTGTCGGCCACCATCCCGAAGCAGTCGTCGTGCAGCACCACGTCGTAGCCCTTGGCCCAGTCCGGGTTCTCATACAGGGGGATGCGGCTCTCGCGGGCGGTGCCGCCCTGCTGGATCGTGTCGACGACCACCCAGGCGCGGGA
>CAIYXO010000325.1 GCA_903930165.1 uncultured Verrucomicrobiota bacterium
AGGATGTTGCCCGAGTGCACATGCGTGCATGGGAATCCCATTTTGCTCAGCACGAGCATTCCCTCGAGCAGGGAGCGTTCGGTCTCATGGGAGGGATCGAAGAGCAGCGTGACCACGGGCCGACGTCCGGACTGGAAGACGCCCTGCAGGAGGTTGGTCGAGAATCCGGGAGGGAAGATCAGGCCGACGGGAACCCGTCCTGCGGTGACACGGGCCCGGGCGGCGGCCTCGTTGGTGACGACGACCGCGAAGGTGGAGTCGTTGGTGAAGGCGGCCACCACTCCTCGGGAGGCGGCGGATCCGTCGAGGTCCACCACCACAAGTCCGATGGGGGAACGTTCCGCCTTCCCGCCGGTCCCTCCCGAAAGCTGGCCGAAGAAGGCGGCCATCAAAACCGGTACGAGGTAGAGGAGGATCAGCGCCTTGCGGTCGCGGAGGAAGAGAGCGAGGTCGAGCCGGACGATGGCGATCCAGGAGTCCATGGTTTCAGGCGTCGCGAAGGCTGCGTCCGGTGAGCTGGAGGAAAACCGCCTCGAGATCGGGCGGCTCCGCGGAGAAGGACCGGACACCGATGCCGGCTTCTTCCAACCTCAGCAACACGGCGGCGGAACCGCCGACCAGCGAACCCACCATCACATTCACGGTGCGTCCATCGATCCGGACGGTCCCGATGCCCGGGATGGCGCCAAGGGTTCCAGCGAGGGTTCCGTGCGCCGGTTCCTCGAGTTCGACCCGGAGCTCGGCGCCGGCGCCGGCGCGGTGACGGAGCCGGGCCAGCGAGTCGTCGGCCACGATCCGGCCCCGGTCGATGATGATCACCCGGTCGCACAACCGTTCGACCTCCTCCATGTAGTGGGTGGTGTAGAGCAGCGTCTTCCCGCGGCGACGGAGCTCGGCGATGTTGTCGAAGATGGCGTTCCGGCTCTGCGGATCCACGCCGACAGTGGGTTCGTCGAGCAGGAGGATGTCCGGATCGTGAAGGAGTGCGGCCGCGAGGTTGAGGCGGCGCTTCATCCCGCCGCTGAAGGTCCCGACCCGGTCGTCCGCGCGGTCGGAGAGGCCGACGAACTCCAAGGCGGAACGCACGGCCTCCGGGATCCGCGAGCGTTCCACGCCTTGGATGGCCGCGAAGAACCCGAGGTTCCTCCGCGCATCCAATTCCTCGTAGAGGGCCAGATCCTGGGGGACCAGCCCGAGGCGTCGCTTGATCGGATCGGTGTCCGAGACCAGTGCGGCACCGCCCAGCAGCAGCTCACCCGAATCGGGCCGAAGCAGGCCCGTGATCATCGAGAAGGTCGTGGTCTTGCCGGCGCCGTTGGGGCCGAGCAGACCGACGCTCTCGCCGGCGCGGACCTCGAACGAGACGCCGTCCACGGCGGTGCGGCCGCCGAAGCGGCGGACCAGGTTCCGCGCCGCGAGCAGGACCGGAGCGGAGGGGTCGGAGTTCACGGCTTCGCCTTCGGGTACCGGAGCCGGGTGTCCGCCACCGACCGGACCACCAACTGCTCCAGGACCTCCAGGTCCACGTCGGAAAGGCGCTTGATGTAGAGGCAGACCTTCGCGGTCTTGTGTTTCCCGAGGCGGGAGAGCAGCGCCTTCGACTCGTCGGAGTCGAACCCCTCGAGGAGGTAGAGGCTGATGTGGGCGGAGCCGGAGGAAAACCCGACGATGCAGGAATCGCCCTCGCGTCCGCTCTCGTAGCGGTAGTGGTACTCGTCGAAGCCCACGATGCTGGTGCCCCACATCTTCGGGGCGCAGCCGGTGGCCCGCCGCATCAGCTCGACCAACAGCCCGCAGTCGCGTCGGCGGGCCTCGTCGGGGATCCGGGCGATGTAGGATTCGGCGTCGACCTGGGTGGGCTGGGTCTTGTTCCGGGAACTGGCCATGGATTCGGGGAGGTTGGGGTTGGGCCCGCGTCCTGAGGAGACTTCCATTCCACGCGAACAGTCGCAACAGCCGGGCGAGCTACCGGATGAATTCCACGAATCGGGTCTCGCCGGGAGGGATCTCCAACGCAACGGGAACACCATTCGTCCACGAGCTTCCGGTGCTCCATTCGCGGGCTTCGCGCCACGGGACGCGGGCGGAGAGCGACACCTTGGCCACGACCTCGGGGAACACCCGGGCGGGTGCCCTGCCCGACTTGACCACGCCGTCGTTGTTCACGAGTTCCACCACCCAGCCGGCGGGGTTCCGGTTGATCGCGAACTGCACCGGGTCGCCCTGTACCGAGATGGGAAGCAGCGTGGCGGCGACCTCCGCAAGCCGCCCGTCGGAAACCGCCGCGGGACGACCGGTGCGGGGATTGGTGGAGGAAGGGACGACCTCGACGGATCCGGCGGAACGCAGCCTCTCCCAGGCCGCGGCGCCGAGTGCCTCGACATGGCGTGGGTGCACGAGCAGACGGCTGCCGGACTCCACGGCCGTGCGCAACTCCGCCACGAAGGCCGGCCGGAACTCCATGTCGCCCGAGAGCAGGATCACCGGGTAGCGGGACATGAAGGCGCCGGTGGCCGTGGAGAGCACCACGTCGGCGATCTCGCCGTTGCGGGTCGGATGGAGGTAGACGGCCTCGGGATTCGGCGGATTCCCGGGCACGGGCAGCCGTCTGTCGGCCGAGAACAACTGGTCCTCGAGCAGGTCCGCGGTCTCCTGGTCGGCGGCGGACCTCGGGAAAAGGCCCCAGGTCTTTCCCTGATAGCCGTTGTGGCCCGCGAGCCGGTCCAGCACGACGAGCAAGGGCGTGTAGGGGTTGCCGCGGTCGTGCGAGCGGAAGAAGCGGAAAGCCTCCGCCGCGGCCTCGCCGTGCGGGGTGAGCGACCAAGGGGGTCCATCCGCGGCGAAGAAGCTGTTGAAGCTGTTCTCCGGCGTCACCATCGCGGCCCCCGCGAACCAGGCATGCCGCCAGAGACGCAGGCAGAGGCTCAGCGAATGGCCGGCGTCGAGTCCGGTGGCGGTGTCGCCGCGGGTGTCGAGGGCACCGCGCGTCGTCACCGCGTTCCCGAACCACGGGCTCACCTGGACCGTCCATGGGATGTTCCACTGCCGGGAGGCCCCGCGCGCGAAGGCGAATTTCGACTGGGTGAAGCCGATGTTCTCCCCGACCTCAAGACCCACGACCGAGGCGCCCCACTCGGCGGCATAGGCCTCGTAGTGGGAATGTCCCGTGACGCTGATCAGCCGGCCTCCCTTCGCCTGCCGGTGCCACAGGAAGTATTCGCGGAGCTGCTCGTACGCCTCCCGGCGGTCGCGCGGGACCGGATCGTAGCCGGCCCCGGACGCCTCCTTGAGGAAACGGTCGTGACGCGAGTCGAAGTCGGTCCCCAACACGGACTTCATCCAGTTCGTGTCGGGACGCAGGCGGTGGAAGTGGTAGCCCCATTCGCCGAGCTGGATGGCGTTGAACACCCCGGCGCCGTCGAGCAGCCGGACGGCCTCCTCGTCCGCGGCGCCCAGGACGCTGGTTCCTCCCTGGAGCTGCATCCGGCCGCCGTCCGGCGGATACAGGATCACCGGCCAACCGAGCCGGGCGAGGTGCCCGAGGGCGGGACGCGACGCGGCGACGGCGGCGGGTCCGGGATCGAAGGCCGACGCGAGCCCCTTCTCGCGGAGGAACCCGACCAGCGACTTCAACGCCTCCGGATCCGACGGACAGGCGTAGAGCGAGAACTGGAACTCGTGGGTGCCGGGGAAGAGGCGCGGAGACGGCGGATCGCCCGCACCGGTCGCCGGGCCGGCGGCAAGGAGACGCAGGGCCAGCGCAAGAGGCCAACCCATCAGGAGGGAGCGGAGTCGGGAGCTCATCCGCCGGAGGATCCCGCGGGCCCGGGGCGATTGGCCAGCCCCGAGGCTTCGCGGAGGGAGCGCTCCGGCTCCGGAGTCCGACTACCGTCCGGCCGAGGGATCCCAACGGTCCCCGGGCAGCAGCAGGTGGAACCGCATCCCGGTGGCGCCGAGATTGGCGTGGGAACCGGATTCACGGACGCCGACGCCTCGGGCGTCGAACACCATCACGCTGCCGTCTCCCTCGACCTCCCAGGATCCGTCGGGAAGCACCACGAGCGCGGTGGCCTCGTCGATGCCGACCCCGATGAGCTCCGGATGTTCCAGGGTCACGCCGACCAGGCGGTTCTGACGGCGACGGGCGATGAAGTGCTGGTCCACGACGGCGTTGGTGACCAGGCCCAGACCCGTGGAGGTGAGCGTGGCGCCACGGCGGACCACGGCGAAGTCGGCCTTGCGGTCCGGTTCGCCGCGTTGGTCCCCGGTGATCATCACCCGGCTCATGATCGCCGCACCGGCGCTGGTCCCGCCGATGACGGCTCCACGGGAATCCCGCATCCGATGGAGTGCGGTCTCGCAGGGTGTGCCGACCAGCACCGCGGCCAGGCGCGCCTGGTCGCCGCCGGTGAAGAAGACGCCCGTGTAGCCCATGAGCTTCTCGGCGGTGGCGGGCAGCGTCGCCTCGGCACGGTCGAAACGGACGACATCGACGTCCTTCACGCCGAACGCGCGGAACTCCTCGGCCTGGAGGCGGCCGGAGCGTTCGGGTTCGCCGCTGGCCATCGGGAGCACCGCGATGCGGGCCTGGTTGGTCCCTCCCGCAAGGGCGATGAAGCGGGTGTGGATCCGGCCGGGCCGTTCGCCACCGCCGATGATCACCAGCGAGCCCCGACGTTCCGGAACCGACCCGGCACTCGACGGCAGGGAGATGGCGGTCCATGCGAGGAAGGGCATGACCAGGAGCCGGAAGGTGCGGAGCCAACGCCCCGACGGGATTGCGTTCGGTTCAGTGTTCATGGATGGCGGTGTGGGGAACTCCGTCGGATCCG
>CAIYXO010000326.1 GCA_903930165.1 uncultured Verrucomicrobiota bacterium
GAAGTCCGGCAACTTGGCACCCAAACGGGCCACTGGATGCTCTGCGGCGCACAGCGCGGAGACGGCCACAAGGCCCGCGAATGCAATACGGGCGACTCGGAGAAGGGGCATGGGGGAATCCTCCCAACCGCCATCCGGGATCGGCAACTGGATTCGGCCGCGGTCCCTTGTTGCCGCCCCCTCAGCCAGGACACGGCCTATTGCACCGGAACCGCACCGGTGCTGGCCCGGATGGTCAACTCGGCGGGCAACCGCGCGGATTTCGCCGGTTCGCCGGCGATCAGCTTCTGCATGAGTTCCATGGCCACGGCTCCAAGCCGGAGCTTCGGCTGACGGACCGTGGTCAGAGGCACCCGGAAGAATTCGCTCACCAGGACATTTCCGAATCCGGCCACGCTCAGGTCCTTGGGGATCCGGACTCCTTGGTTCAACAAGGCGTCCGCCGCTCCGATGGCCACCAGGTCGTTCGCCGCCTGGAGCGCCGTCGCCCCCGGATTCTCCTGGATGAACTGCAACGCGGCCGACGCGCCTTCCTCCACCGTGGAACCCGCGTTGAACACCAACTGGTCGTCCAAGGGAATCCCCGCGTCGCGATGCGCCCTCCGATAGCCTTCAAGCCGTTCCAAGGCCCACGGCGAATTCATGGGACCGGCGAAGAACGCGATGCGACGGTGCCCCAGCTCGAACAGGTGCCGCGTCACCGACTCGGAAGCCGCGATGTCGTCGGTCTCGACGTTGATGAATCCCTCGCAGAACGGCGCCCCATGCCCCAGCAGGACCACGGGAATGCCCTGCTTCCGAAGGTCTTCGTAGATCGCCGCCGTCTTCGACATCCGGTAGACCGGGGCCACGAAGAGGCCGTCGACCCGACGCGACATCAGCCGCCGGATCACAACGTCCTCGCGTTCGGCCTTGCCCAGGGAATGGGCCAGCAGGAGATCGTACCCGAGTTCGTGGGCATGGCCTTCCAGTGCCAGCATGACCCGGGAATAGACGGGGTCGGTCGGGGCGGGAATCACCAACCCCAGGAGCCGTGTCTTCCGGTTGCGCAGACCGCTCGCCGAGGCGTCGGGAACGTAGCCCATCTGCTCCGCCAGGGCGCGGATCCGGACCTTGGTCGAGCCGGCCAGATCCGGCTTGTCGCGCAAGGCCTTGGATACCGTCATCACCGAAACCCCGGCCTTCTCCGCGATGTCCTTCAGTCGTACCATGGTCCGATTGTCCTGCGTTCGCCCCATCAACGCCCACACACCCTTCAACCGCAAGCTCTCTGTCCAAACAATCCCCGTCGCTTTCACCGCCTTTCCGTTTGCCTACCCCCAAGGCTCAACCCTAGTTTCTGCAAACGATTTGCAGAAGGAAGATGAATTGAAGAAGTCTCTCAAGGCGGTCCGCTCGCGGGGTTTCACCCTGATCGAGTTGTTGGTGGTGATCGCGATCATCGCCGTGCTGGCCGCCTTGCTGCTCCCGGCCTTGGCGTCGGCGAAGACCAAGGCCCGCCAGGCGGCGTGCTCCTCCGGACTCCACCAGATCGGACTTGGGATCCAGATGTATGCCGACGACAACCGCGGCCTTTTTGTCGAGACCACCCATGGGACGACGGACACCAACCGGTCTTGGATCCTCACCCTCCGCCCCTACGTGGGCAACGTCGACGCCATTCGCGCCTGTCCCGCCGACCCGTTCCGGATTCCCCGCATCACGAACTTCGCCTCCAGCTACATCCCCAACGAATACCTGGCGGTCGACCGGTTGAGCCCTTTCGGCACGGTCCTCGAATCCTACCGGCGCATCGACCAACTCAAGAACCCGGTCGACACCGTCTCGCTGTACGAGATCGCCGACGCCAAGGACTTCAGCATTTCGGCCGACCACACCCACTCGAGGACATGGACCACCGGCGGATGGAACGCGGTCCTGGCCGACATCCAGCCCGACCGCCACTCGTCCGGCGCCAAATCGAGCCGCCACGACACCGGTCGCGCCAACCAACTCATGGTCTGCGGTCATGTCACTTCACCCTCGGCCGCCCTGTTGAAGGCCCGGATTGATCGCGGCGAGGACATCGCACGTCCGCCGGAATGAGTTCTCCCCTCATGAACCGACTTTTCCTCATCGCAACGTTCCTCGCTTCCTGCGCTTTCCGAACGGCCGCCGCGGAACTGCCGGCGCGCATCCTGCGCGGCCATGTCGACATCCAGACCGTCTGGACTCCCGACGCTTCTTCCGGCTTCGGCAGTCTCTCCTTGGCGCTCAACGAGGAGGAAGCCGGAGTCGTCCATTCGCCTTCGAACGCCGTCGTGGTGGTCGCCGAGTCGGCCCGTTTGACCATCCCGGACGGGTTCGAGGTTTTTGGTCCGGTCGGAGGCGATCTTTGGGTCCTGCCCCAAAGCCCCGATCCCAACCTGCCCTACCTCGGTTTTTCCGCCCAAAACCTGCCCCGGGATCTCTTCGAGAACCGGATGGAGATACGGCTGCTCTCGGTGGAGGGCCCCGGGAACTTCTTCCTTTGGCAGTCGGACGGCTTCGGCGGCATCCAGATGGCGATGAATTCCCGTGATGGCATCGACGCCTCGGATCGCGTGCAACCGCTGGTCGGCGGGCATGACCACTACAACTTTGGGTTCACCGCCAACGGCGTCCACCACGTCTCCTTCGAAGTCCGTGGAGTCCACCGGGC
>CAIYXO010000327.1 GCA_903930165.1 uncultured Verrucomicrobiota bacterium
GCCGTTGGCGCCATCGACTGCGAGCAGGTAGACCTGCCCGGCAACCGCCGCGAAGCCAACCCGGGAGGAATCGACGCCCAGGTCGCCGTCGTTGTTGGCGACGACCAGCTTGAGACTGGCGAAGTTGGTTCCCGTGTAAACCGCGAGAACGCTGTCGAAGGTGTTCCCGACGATCTCGAAGGTGACGTTGGTCGTGGTCGGGGCGGTCCAGCGGTACCAAACGGAATTTCGGCCGCCGAAGGAGCCATGGTTCGGCTCGCCGGTCTCGCTGCCGGCGTCCTGGGTGTTGACCTCCGCGGAAGTGCCGGAGGCCCCGGTGAGCACGGTGGCGGCGGCGAGGTTGTCGTTCGCCGGGGGATTCCCGACCTCGTTGAGCAGCCAGCGACGGATCAGCGGGAAGGTGATGTTGAACCGGCCGTACTGGTCGTTCTGGAGCGACGGGTCGGTGTTGTCGCAACTCGAGGATCCGCCGTAGAGCTGTCCGATCACCTGGCGCTGCGCGTTGAAGATCGGCGAACCCGAGCTTCCCGGTTCGGTCACGCCGCGGGTCCAGGAGATCTTCCAGTAGTTGGCGTTCAGCACGGTGGCGGTGCCGAAGCTGATCCGCTTGTAGTCGCCGTCCGGATGGTGGATGCCGGTGATCACCTCGCCGGCGGCCGGTGCGTCCGAGGTCCAGCCCGCGTAGGTCACCCCCGCGGGAACGGTGCCACGAAGGCGCAGGAAGCAGTGGTCGTTCAGGCTCTCCAGGCTGCGCGAGGAAAGGATCACCGCACCGCCGGTGGTCCTTGGGACGGTCGCCGGATTCGGCGGTGCCGCGGCGCAACTGGCCGCCTGGTAGTTCCAGTAGAACTCCGTGGTGTCGGCCTCGGACTGGCTGGTCAGGCAGTGTTCCGCGGTCAGGAAGTAGTCGGTCCCGGCCGCCGGGTTGGAATCGTTGAGGAGGCAGCCGGTGCACCAGATCTCCCCGGAGGCCCCGACGCTGCCCAAGCCGGCCACGGCCTTGGAGGTCTCTGCCCAAGCCGGCTCGCAGGCGAGATTGATGTTGCAGGAACCGGCCGCCTTCGCCTGGTCGGCCTTGCCTTCATGCCCGAGCGCCACGTAGCGGTGGGTCACCTCGGTGATCCTGAAGGCCGCCGGAGCCCCGCCGGCCGGGAGCCGGCATTCGACGGTCACGTCGGAGGAGAAGACGCTCGGCGACCAGAATCCGACCCGTCCCGCGAGGTACTCGACATCGAAGGGTCCCTCGAAGCGCTCCGGATCCAGGGTGTCGTACACGAGGATTTCGGCACCGGCAGGAAGGGCCACCTCCTCGAAACGGACCCGCAGTCCATGGGCGCCTTCCGACTGGATCCGCGCGGTCCAGATCCGCTCTCCCGAAGCCAACGAAGTCCACGGAGCCTTGGTGCCGGCCACCGAAAGGCCCGCTCCGAGCGGTCGTCGGATGCCGACCCGCGACGGACCCTTGGACGGACCGGCCGCGGCCCTCGCCGCGGCGTCCTCGGCGTACACCCCCCGGAGATCGGGCGCATCGAGTCGGATCTCGGCAGAGGGCGAAATCCCGGCAGCCGGCCCCATCGGCATCCTTCGGGCCTTCGCCGGAACGGCGTCCCGCTTCACCCACTCGGGCATCTGGGGGGAGGCTCCCAGCGCCACGGAGACCCAAAGACAGAAAACCCACGCCAGCGACGCCGGAAACGGGACGAGCTTCATCGTCTTGAACACTGGCCCACCGGAGCGGAAAAAGGACAGGAAAACCCGGGAAGTCCAGGATCGGGGCCCAAGCGAATCCCTCTCCGCCGCCGGTTGGCCGAGCGGAGCGATGCGGAAGGGTTTGTCACGCAAAGGCCCCAAGCCATCGAGGCCTTCGCGAGTCCCGATTTCCGATCCCCGATTTCCCGTAGGTGGCCGCGGCTGCCAAGCTGCGGTCTTCATCCATTCCCCGATCCCAGGTGGACGCACGGACC
>CAIYXO010000328.1 GCA_903930165.1 uncultured Verrucomicrobiota bacterium
CATCCGGACCACCCGGTGACACTGGAGTCCCTTTCACCCGGCGGCCTGCACGTCCTGCCCCCACGCGATCCGGTCTCCTTGGAGCCGCTCCAGCCGAAGGACGCGAATCCCGCCCGCTGAGCCGCTTCACCGCCGCCCCGCCCCTGCAGAAATGAAACGCTGGCTCCGCCGAATCGCGATCGCCGCGGGCTCGCTCGCGGGGGTCCTGCTGGTGGGAATCGGGACCGCGGTCGGTCCGGTCGACCATACGCCCTTCGACCGGACGACCTACCACAGGTCGACCCTCGAGGGATTGGATTCCACCGCCCGGGAACACCGCCCCGTGCGCGGAACGCTGCGGGCCGGATTCGGCCGGGCACGCCTGACGCCGACCCTCGGCGCGGAGGTCGACGACGGGCGGAGCGGGCGTTTCAAATCCCTGCCGCTCGCCGGGTTCGGCAACCGCCGCGGCGCGTCGGCTACCGGTGTCCACGACGACCTCTGGGTGAAGGCCACCGCCGTCGAAGTGGGTGGCCACCGGATGGTCCTGGTCTCCGCGGACGCCCTGATCGTTCCGCGGGAGGTCTGCGAGACCGCCGTGGAGGAGATCGCGCGGCTCACGGGACTCAACCGCAACCAGCTCCACTTCGGCGCCAGCCACTCCCATGCCTCCATCGGAGGCTGGGGCAAGGGACTCGTCGCCGAGATGTTCGCCGGCCCGTTCCAACCCGAGGTCCGCGTCTGGTTCTCCAACCGGCTCGTCGCCGCGGCCACCAACGCCCTCGCCGACCTCCGTCCCGCTTCCTTCGCCACGGGCGCCTTCGCCGCCCCCGAGCTGATCCGGAACCGGCTCGTGGGCGACCGCGGCACCGTGGACCCGGAGTTCGTGCTGTTGGAGTTCCGCAGGGAGGATGGCGTCCGGGCGGTGCTCGGCAGCTTCGGCGCCCATGCCACCGTGCTCTCCTCGAAACTGATGGAGTTCAGCGCCGAGTACCCCGGAGCGTGGCAGCGCCGCATGGAGGAAACCGGCTGGGCCCACGCGCAGTTCTTCGCGGGCGGCGTCGGAAGCCATTCCCCCAACGCCGGAGCCCCCGGATTCGAGGGGACCGAACGGATGGGACGGATCCTCGCCGAACGGTCCGCGGATTCCCTGAAGTCGCAGGCCGCCACCAACCGCGCCGACTTCGCTTCCCTGGCCATCCCGGTCGCCCTGCCCGAGCTGAATCCCCGGGTGGCCGACAACCTCCGCCTCCGCCCCTGGCTCGCCTCCGGTCTGCTCCCGGTAGCCGACCGGACCTACATCACCGGCTTCCGGATCGGCGGCCTGGTCTGGCTCACCACTCCGTGCGACTTCAGCGGCGAGATGGCCCTGCCCCACAAGGCCGCGCTCGCGGCCCGCGGCTTCCGCGCGAACATCAGCAGCTTCAACGGCGACTACATCGGCTACGTGGTCCCGGCCAAGTACTACCACCTCGACACCTACGAGACGCGGACCATGTCGTTCTTCGGCCCCGCGGTCCCGGACCTCTTCGACGACGTTTTGAGGGAACTCTCGACCCGCATCACCGCCGATCCGGGCTGACCCCGGATTCCGTCACCGCATGCGCTCAAGTTTTCCCAACCGGATCCGATCATCGACCCGGGACTCGTCGCCGATGGAATCCGGGAAGAACACCTCCAATCCGAACCGCCGCCTTCTGCTGGTGGTGGACTCCGCTCCAGCGCACCAGGAGACGCGCCAGCCCTACATCCCGGGCCGCAACTACCAGTGCCCGATCAGCAGGGTGCTCGCCGACGCCCCGCAGGATGCCTGGACGGAATTCAAGTCGAGAGTCCCCTATCCGATCGAGATCCTGGACGGCCCCACCTTCCGCCGGAAATTCCCGGAATCCGCCGACCTGTTGCCGTTCGTCGGACTGGATGAAGGTCGGACCGTCGAGGTCCTGCTCGAATCCCACACGCTTTGGGGCACCTCCGACCTGGGACATCTCGGCTGGCTGCTCGACGTCAGCCTGGCCACCCGTGCGCCGCTCCCCGCCCGCGCCGGTCTCGCCGCAGCGGCCTGATCCGGCCCATTTGCCGGAACGACGCGATCCCGATTCCCGCAAGTGGCCGCGGCTGCCAAGCTGCGGATTTCCCCATTGCCCGATCCCCGATCGGCCAGGGACCTCAAGCAAACGCGCCAACACGTGAAACGGGGCGCCGGAACCGGAACCGGGAACGGGATCGCCGTTGGGTTCGCGGTTCCACCTCGTGAGTCGGGCTGTGTTCGCCTGCCTTCCCGGCGGCTTCGAGACCTGGCATCCCAATCCCTTCCGCATCGTCCAGACCCGGGTTCGCCTCCATTTCCGCGTCCTTCACCGGCGCTCGGCCGGCTTCAGCACGTAGCCGACCCCACGCAGCGTGTGAAGGCGGGTCTTGTCGGGATCGATCTTCGATCGCAACCGATGGACCAGCACGTCGACCACGTTCGTCTGGGGATCGAACGCGAAGTCCCACACATGCTCCAGGATCATGGTCTTCGACACCGGGCGCCCCGCGTTGCGCAGCAGGTATTCCAGCAGCGAGTACTCCCTCGGCTGCAATTCCACCCGCTCGCTTCCCAAAGTCACCTCCCGCGTCAACAGGTCCACCGCGATGTCTCCGCAAACGAGCCGGGTGGCTTCCGCCGACGGTGCCGAACGTCTGAGCAATGCCTGGATCCGGGCCAGCAACTCCGTGAAGGCGAAGGGCTTGACCATGTAGTCGTCCCCACCCGCCTGGAGCCCGCGGACACGGTCGTCGACGCTGCCTCGGGCGCTCAGGAACAGGACCGGCATCCCGATCCCTTCCCGCCGCCAGTGCTGTACCAGGCGGATGCCGTCCAAACCGGGCAGCATCACGTCCACCACCGCGGCATCATACGGCGCCACCGCCGCCTGGGTCATCGCCTCGTCGCCCCGCGCACAGTGGTCCACCGCATGCCCCGCCTGCCGCAACCCCTGCGCGACGAACGCGGCGATCTTCGGATCATCTTCCACCACCAGCAGTCTCATGAAGGCATTGCGACCGGATTGGTTCGTTTCCGCTCAGGGGAGATAGGGCCTCAGGACGTTGCCCGCCACCTTCAACGCCCTTTGCCGTCCCGCCAGGTCCCGGCCGAAGGTGTCGTCCTCCACCTCGATGCACACCGGACCCCGGTAGCGCGTTTCCATCAGGTCACCCAGGAACCGCCCCCAATCCATTTCGCCAAAACCCGGGATCCGCGGCTGGTGCCACTCGAGCGGATGGGCGAACACCCCCACCTCGTCGAGCC
>CAIYXO010000329.1 GCA_903930165.1 uncultured Verrucomicrobiota bacterium
CGCCACGATGTCGAGGTCCCCATCGTGATCCAGGTCCACCGCGATCATCCCATGGGCGATGTCGGTCATCGCGAATCCCCATTCCGCGCCGACCTCCTCGAAGGTGAGGTCCCTCCGGTTGCGGAAGGCGTACTTGGGTGGGGTCAGCGGAGGATAGTCCCGGAGCAGGTTCCGGGCGCCCCGCCGCGTCTGCGCGTCCTGCGCGCGGATCCGGTCGGAGGTGTCCCAGTCATTGACATCGTGGTGGTAGCCGTTGGAGACGAGCAGATCCTCCCAACCGTCCAGGTCGACATCCAGAAACAACGGGGTCCAGGACCAACCGGTGGCGGCCAAGCCGGCGAAGATGCCGATCTCGGCCCAGGTGCCGTCGCCGCGGTTCCAGTACAGGCAGTTCCTCGGGACATCCTGTCGGTCTGGGGAAAGTCCCGGACTCCGACGGTTGTTCAACGAGAACCGGGTGGTGCGGAGATTCCTCCGCAGGTCCCGATGCATCATGTCCAAGGTGACGAATTCCAGATGCCCATCACGGTCGAGGTCCGCGAAGTCCACGCCCATCGAGGCGAAGGTCATGTTGCGCAGCGCCCATGGCGAGGGTGCCCGGAAATGTCCCTTCCCGTCGCCCAGCCATATCCGGTCCGGGGTGTGGAAGTCGTTGCAGACATAGATGTCCGGGGTTCCGTTCCCGTCGATGTCCCGGATCTGGACCGCCAACCCGAGGTCCGGCGGTGGCGGAACCGGGGTTCCGTCGTGATCCTGGAAGTGGGCTTCCCAAGGAGCCGGGGTGAAGCGACCGGCGCCATCGTTCAGATACAGGACATCCGGATCCCCCAACTCGATGAGATTGCCGTCCACCACGCGGAGCCGCTTGGCATATCTCCCGGTCACCACCGGTTTCCCATCGACCATCCGGGTTGTGACGTTGCTGCCATCCCGCAACAGCGCCTCGAGCGCGAAGTTGCACCAATAGAGGTCAAGATCCCCGTCGCCATCGACATCCGAAAGCGCCATGGAGGTCGATCCGGACTTCCCGGTGATGCCAGCCTCCGCGGTCACCTCACGGAAGTTCCCCTTCCCGTCGTTCTTGAAGCAGGCGTGGGGGCCACCGAAGCTCGAAACCACGAGGTCCGGGGAACCGTCGCCGTCGATGTCGCCGAAGATCGCGCCCGATGCATTCAGCTTGAGTGCCGCCAATCCGGCCTTGGCCGTGATGTCCTCGAACCGGACCCCGCCGAGGTTCCGATACAGGCGGCTGACGGACTGGCGGTGGCAGAAGAAGAGGTCCACCCATCCGTCTCCATCCACGTCCGCAGCGGCCACGCCACTGCCGTTCATCAGGTTCTGGAACTGGCCGGCCCGTTCCGCCGACAACTCGTTGGTGAAGGTGATTCCCACCGAAGCGGGTGGAATCCGGTCGAATCCGACACGTCCGTCGCCGGACGGCGGCAACAGGGGCGAACCGCGGAATCCGGACCCGGTTGGGCCGTCGACGGCAAGACACGTCATCGTCACCAGTCCGAGACAGAATCCAGGCAGCGCCTTCATGCAGAGAGAGGGGAAGGCCGAAGTGAGCGGCAAGGAATCGCGCGGGTCAATCCGCCGGCGTCGAATAGTCGACTTCCTGGAAGGCCCCAGACTCGTCGGACACCTCGGATACAGGTTCCCGGAAACAAACGCGGCCGGCGGTGCTGTCACAGCGAC
>CAIYXO010000330.1 GCA_903930165.1 uncultured Verrucomicrobiota bacterium
CGCGGGGGTAAGCCCAGAAATGCAGGTCCTGTGCGCGCAGCTTGCTGACCTCGTCTACTCTCAAACCCTCGCCGCCGCCTCCGTTCAGCTTCTCGACAACTCGCCCGCCGGGATCTCGATCGCCGTCGTGGACGGCACCGCGTCCGAGACGGGCGCGAACACGGCCCGGTTCCGGGTCACCCGCGTCGGCAACAGCGCCGGGGACATCACCGTGAACTACACGGTCTCCGGCACGGCGACCTCGGGCGTCGACTTCCGCGCCCTCCCCGGTTCCGTGGTGCTCCCCGCCGGCCAGGCGTCCGCGGACATCCTGCTCGAACCGCTTTCCGACGAACTCGTGGAGGACGCCGAGACGGTCGTCCTCACCGTCGCCGCGGGTTCCTACACGCCGACCGAGCCGACCTCCGCGACCGCGTCCATCGAGCTCGACGTCTCGCCGGGCCGAGGAATCCTGCGCGAATGGTTCTCGGGAATCCCCGGCGGCCTCAGCGTGGCGGACCTGACCACGTCGCCGGGCTTCCCGGATGCGCCCACCGGACGTGAGATCGTCACTACCGCGTTCGAGTCGCTGGTGAACCGGGACGAACGCTTCGGTGAACGCTGGCGCGCCGTGTACACCGCCGGTGGAGCCGGTGAACACCGCTTCAACATCTACGCCGACGACGCGGCGGAGCTGTGGTTCTCGGAGGATCCGACCGGTGCCGGCGCCCGTGTCATCGCCTCGGTCCGCAACGCGACGCTGCAGCGTTCCTGGACCGGACGCGCCGGCCAGGAATCCGCCGGCATCCGGCTCGCCGCCGGGCAGAAGGTCTACCTCGAGGTCCGCTGGGTGGAGGCCACCGGCGGCGACTCCATGGGCGTCGGCGTCCGCCATCCGAACGGCCTGCTCGAACGTCCGATCCCGGCCCACAGGCTCGATCCCTTCACGCCGAACCGCACGCCGCTGACCGCTCCCTGGGTCGCCCGGGCGGTCGGGGCCGTCCCCGCGGGTCGCGCCGGATTCGGCCTCGAGCCGATCGTCGTCCCGCCCGTGAACCGTTTCCGCTTCGACGGCGTCGCCGGTTCCCGGATCGAATCCGGATCGGCGCTCCGGGACGAGTCCGGCGGCGGTGACGCCGTGGTCCGCGGCCCCGGCGCGCGCTTCGCCGCGGACGGCTCCGGCGTCTCCCTCCCCGGCGGCGACATCGCCTTCTCGGCCTACATCGACCTTCCCAACGGGATCGTCAGCGGAACCGGGTCCGGCAGCCGCCGCACCGCCGTCTCCCTCGAGACCTGGGTGACCTTCCGCGGCGCCGGCGAGACCCCGCCCAACCTGTTCTTCTCAGGCACCGACATGGTCGGCGAGGTCGTGGGATCCATCCCCGCCGAGACGCCGTACGCCGGCCTCGGTCTCTTCCCCTCCTTCTTCGAGCCGCAGCACGACTTCCAGGTGCTCACCCGCTTCGACGCCGACCGCATCGAGGACCCGCCGTTCGGGGGCGCCACGTCGCCGCTTCCCCGCGACAGGCCGGTGCACATCGTCCTCACCTACGACGCGACCAGCCGTCTCTGGTCCTACTACCGCGACGGCCTCGGCCTGATCTCGATCCCCGATCCGCTCGGGCCGGGCGAGATCCCCGACGTCAACAACTGGCTCGGACGCGGCTACTTCGACTTCTTCCCCGCCATGGACGGCGTGTTCCACGAGTTCCGCGTGTACGACTACGCCCTGAGTCCCTCCCAGATCCGCGGCAACACCGTGGCCGGCCCCGATGCGGTCGGCATCCCCAACCCCTCGCCGATCACCCTCTTCGGCAGCGGGACGCTTTCCACCAACGCGGAGGACTCCTTCCACTTCGAGTCGCAGCCGGTCGCCGGCGGCGTTGACCTGAAGGTGCGCCTTTCCTCGATGGTCACCACCAACGCCTCGGGCACCGCCGGCCTCATGCTCCGCGCGGACTCCGGCCCCGTCGCCCCGCACGCCTTCCTCGGATGGTCCCCGGGCGGCACCCTCCGCTTCCTCAGCCGCACCAACGCCGGCGAGGTCGCCTCGCTCGTCCAGGTCTCCGGCGTCGCGCTGCCGGTCTGGCTGCGCCTCGAACGTGCCGGTGGCTCGGTGGTCGCGTCCCATTCCGCGGACGGCACCAACTGGACCCGGGTCGCCTCCGTCCCGGGCCTGCTCGTCGGCGACGCCGTCGGCGACGCCGACGGAATCCTCGCCGGCCTCGCCGCCGCCTCGCCGGAACCGAACTCGTCCGCATACGCCGTGTTCGAGAACCTCACCGTCGGACGGTCCGCCACCGCCGCCACGCTCGCCGCCGCCTCGGTCGGAACCCGTTCCGCCTCCCTGCGCGCCTCGGTCAACCCGAACGGTTCCCCGACCACCCTGTTCTTCGAGTACGGTGCCACCACGCTCTACGGCCGGTCCTCGCAGACCAACAACGCCGGCTCCGGCACGGACTCGGCGGTGGTCGAGATCCCCGTCTCCGGCCTCACGCCGCACACGACCTACCAGTACCAGGCCGTGGCCCGTTCCGCCTCCGGTCCCTTCACCGGTGGCAACCTCGAGTTCACCACCCTGAACACGGTCCCCGTCGCCGTGGATGACGTGCCCGCCCCGCTGACGTCCTCCTCCTCCGTGACGCTGTCCGTGTTGGCCAACGATTCCGATGCCGACGGCGACCGCCTTGCCATCGTCTCCGTGACCAAGGGTGCCCGCGGATCCGTCGCGATCGCCGCCGGCGGCAACCGTCTCACCTACGACCCGGCCGACGACTTCGCCGGCGCCGACGAATTCACCTACACCGTCTCCGACGGCTTCGGCGGAACCGCGACCGCCACGGTCCGCGTCCAGGTCCCCGACACCGCGGCCCCGACGATCGCCGGCTCCTTCTCGCCGCTCACCGTGGCGACGGGTCCCGCCGGGACGGTCCTGCTCCCCAACTTCCTCGCGCAGGCCACGATCAACGACAACGTCGGCGTCGCCTCCACGTCGCAGACCCCGCCCGCCGGGACCCCGGTGACGGTCGGAACGGTGGAGGTCCAGCTCGCCGCCGCGGATGCCGCGGGCAACGCCGCCCAGCGTGCCGTGTCCGTGTCCGTGCTGGATGGCACGGCGCCGATCCTGTCCTCGGTGCCGGGTCCGACGGACCTCGCCCCCGGCGTGACCACGCTTCCCGACCTGACCGGCGGCCTCGTCGCCACCGACAACGTCGGCGTCACCGCCCGTGCCCAGGCCCCCGCAGCGGGGACGACCCTCGCCGTGGGCGTCCACACGGTCACCCTGACCGTCCGTGACGCCGCCGGGAACACCGCCACGGCGGACGTCCGCGTGACGGTGAACCCCGCCACGCCGCCGACCGTCGCCTTCGCCCGCAGCCCGCGGAACGTGGATGCCGACGCCGCCTGCTCGGCGGTCGCCCCCGACCTGACCACCTTGGCGGACCTCGTCGTCACCGGCGGCTCGGGTCCGTACACCTTCTCGCAGAGCCTTTCCGTCGGGACCTCCCTGACGCTTGGTAGCCGCTACACCAATGTCACCACGGTCACCGGCGCCGACGGCGCCGCCGCCTTCGCCACCAACGTCGTCGTCGTCCGTGACGTCCTCGCCCCGGTCTTCACCCGCGTCCCGGCGGACGTCTCGACCAACGTCGCCCCGGGCGTGCTCGGCATCGTCCCCGACCTCGCCGCGCTCGCCACCGCCACCGACTGCAACGGCCCGGTCGTGTTCTCCCAATCCGTCGCCGCCGGCGCCCTGCAGTTGCCAGGCTCCCGCGCAATCCTCGTCCACGCGGTGGACGCCTCCGGCAACACCAACTCCGTCCCGGTCACCTTCACCGTCCAGGAGGTCCTTCCCCCGGTCGCCGAGATCGCCCTGGTCGGCAACGGACTCGTCATCGCCGACGGCGACGCCGAGCCGGACACCGGCGACCACACCGACTTCGGCACCGTCGGGACCGGCGGAACGCCCGTCGTCCGCACGTTCTCCGTCCGCAACACCGGCAACGCCCCGCTCGTGGTCGGCACCATCGGGGTCGCCGGCGCCCACGCCGACGAGTTCACCGTGGCCGGACCGACGCTTCCCGCCACGGTTCCCGCTGGGACGAACGTCGACTTCACGGTGTCGTTCGCCCCCGGTGCCGGCGGACTCCGCATCGCCACCGTCACCGTCGGCAGCGACGCTCCGGACGCTCCCGACTACGACTTCGCCGTCCAGGGCGTCGGACTCGAGGCCGCCTCGGTGACCACGCTCGCCGCCACCGACGCCGTCGGGGCGTCCGCCCGTCTCCACGCCCGGATCCGTGCCCGGAACGCGACGACCGCCGTGACCTTCCAATACGGCACGAACACCTCGTACGGAACCGAGGTTCCCGCCGTCCCCGCAACCGTATCCGGCGACGACGAGACGCCTGTCGAGGCGGTCCTGACCGGCCTGGTCCCGGGTCTCGAGTACCACTTCCGCGCGGTTGCCGTGAACACCAACGGCACGGCCTTCGGCACCGACCTCGTGTTCGCCACCGCCACCTCGGCCCCGAACGTCGCCCCGGTCGTCGCGGTCGCCTCCTCGGTCGTCTCCCTGCCCGAGGGCCCGACGGCACAGGTCTCCGGGACCGTCTCCGACGCCGACGCGGACACCTTCGTCCTCGCCGCCAGCATCGGGGCCGTCGCCGCGGGCACCGAGGCGGGCACCTGGACCTGGTCCGGCCCGGCCGTCGACGGTTCACTGGTCACGATCACGGCCACCGACTCCCACGGCGCCGCGGGCCTTGCGGCCTTCACGCTCTCGGTCACCAACGTCCCGCCGCTGCTCGCGTCCTCGGGCGACGTCACGGTCGGCGAGGGCTCGACCGCGGTGAGGACCGGCACCTGGTCCGATCCGGGTGGCGACATCGTCACCCTTTCCGCCTCGACGGGTTCCGTCCTCAAGGAGGATGCGGGCACCTGGTCGTGGTCCCTCGCCACCACCGACGGCCCGGAACAGGGCGGCAACGTCACCATCACCGCCACCGACGCCGACGGCGGTGTGCGCACCACGAGCTTCCTCCTCACGGTGACCAACGTGGTTCCGGCGGTGACGTCCGCGGGTGCCGTGACCGTCGGGGAAGGGCGGGTCGCCTCGAACTCCGGCACCTGGTTCGACCCGGGCGCCGACACCGTCTCGCTCACCGTTTCGGCCGGCACGGTCGTCCGTGACGCCAGCGGTTCCTGGACCTGGGCCTTCACTCCTGCCGACGGCCCGGAGGCCACGCAGACCGTCACCGTCACCGCGACGGACAGCGATGGCGCGGTCGGGACCTCCGCCTTCGAGCTCACCGTGACCAATCTCCCGCCGACCGTGGCCGCCGCGGGCCCGGTGACCGTCGGGGAAGGCCTGTCCGCCACCAACACCGGCACCTGGGGCGATCCGGGCGCCGACACGGTGACCCTCTCGGCCTCCGCGGGAACCGTGGTGAAGAACGCCAACGGCACCTGGTCCTGGAGCCTCGCCACCACCGACGGTCCCGAGGACGGGCGGACGGTGACCATCACCGCGACCGACAGCGACGGCGCGACGGCCACGGCCGCATTTGACCTGGTCGTCGAGAACCGCCCGCCGGTCCTCGCCAACGCCGGCAACCGGAGCGTCTCCGCCGGTGCGACGGCGACGAACACCGGCACCTGGTCCGATCCCGGAACGGACTCCGTGGTCCTGACCGCCTCGGTCGGCACCGTGACCCGCAACGACAACGGCACCTGGTCCTGGTCGTTCGACACCACCGGGGCGCTGAGCCAGCAGGTGGTGGTCACGGGCACCGACGCCGACGGCCTGGCGGCCACGACGGCGTTCAACCTGTCGGTGGACGCCTCGACCGGCGCGACCTTCGTCTGGAACGCGGCCGCGAACGGCGCCAACTGGTCCACGCCCTCGAGCTGGACGGTCACCGCGGGTTCCGACGACGACGGCATTCCCGACGCCAACGATGCGGTGGTCTTCAACGCCACCCGTTCCACGTCGTCGACCGTCGGCGCCTCCTTCGCGGTGAAGTCCGTCGAGGTGGCCGCCGGCTATGGGGGCGCCATCGCCCTCGGAGCCAACACGCTCTCGGTCTCCGCCGGGTTCTCCGTCGTGCCGACCGGCGCGTTCAACCCCGGCAACGGCACGGTCCGCTTCGTCGGTTCCCAGGACGTCTCCATCCCGTCCGTCCTCGTCAATGTCGCCGTCGACGGCGGCGCGGCGGTCGCCCTCAAGTCCGACCTCACCCTGTGGGGCAACGGCACGCTGAGCGGCAACGGCCGCATCCTGAACGGCGGCGGACGCCTGCTCCTCGGCCGGGGCGACCAGGTCGGCTACGTGGTGAACTTCACCGGCACGGTGGACGACCTCGTGCTGGTGCCGGGCTTCAACGCGGACATCGCGCTGAGCACGAACCTGGTGGTGAACGGCTCGCTGACGGTGGCGGAGATGCGGACGCTGAACGGCCCGGGCGTCCTCCGGGTGCACGGTCGTGCCACCAGCACGGACACGTCGTGGTTCAACGCGACCTCGGTCCAGCTGGTGGGTTCGAACG
>CAIYXO010000331.1 GCA_903930165.1 uncultured Verrucomicrobiota bacterium
CCGGGGTATGGAGTCCCGGCTTCAGCCGGCTCCTGTGTTCTCCTCCTTTCCTGTTTCCCGAGTCGGACGAAGCCCCCTTCCGAGGGAAAGATCGGAGACCCAGACCGGCGGAAGCCGGGACTCCGAACCCCAGAAGTTCCCTCCGCGGTCTCCCCGGCTCCGCGTGCGGCCTCTTTGGGATGGCTGTGTTTTCCATTCCTGCTTTCGACTGCCGCCGGAATCCGCAGGGAAGTGTTTTCCTTGGTCCGGTTCTCTGGGATCCTCCTCCCCGTTCCCCCCGTCCGATGGCCAACCCAGCCTCCCAGAGCCCACATCCGTACCTTTTGGGGAATGGCCGTTCCCGAGCCGGACTTCTCCGGCTTCTCCGGCTCTTCGCGCTGCTCTCGTGGGTCTTCGCCTTGCCAGATCGAGGCCTCCTCGCCGCTCCTGCCACCAACGGCGGATTCGCCCGTGTCGCCCCTGAGGTATCGGGCCTGACCTTCTCCAACCAGATCCCGCTGTTCCGTCAGCTCACCAACCAGATGCTGCTCGACGGCTCGGGCGTCGCCGCCGGTGACATCGACCGGGATGGCCGCACGGACCTCTTCTTCGGCGCCACCGGAGGGCGATCCTCGTTGTGGCGCAATCTCGGCGGATGGCGCTTCGAGGACGTCACTTCGCGGTGGTTTCCGACGGGGAGCATGACGCTCTCCGGCGACGTCACCGGCGTCGCGTTCGCCGACCTCGACGGCGATGGTTCCCCGGACCTCGTGCTCAACACACATGCGGACGGGGTTCGTGTGTTGCTCCAGCGGAAGTCCGGCGGTTTCGAACCGATGTCCTTCCCGCAGTCCTCGGCCAGGGGCGGCCATTCCTTGGCCATCGCGGACGTGGATGGCGACGGATGGTTGGATCTCTACGTCTGCAACTACCGCCGTCGGGCGCTCATGGACATGCCCAACGCGCGGGCGACTTTCCGCCGGGACGGCGACCGGACAGTGGTGGCGACCATCGACGGCCGTCCCACCACGGAGGCCGACCTGACGAACCGTTTCGTGGTGACGGCCAACGGAGCCATCGAGGAGTTGGGGGAGCCGGATGTGCTCTACCGCAATCTCGGCGGCACCAACTTCTCCGAGGTCTCCTGGACCCGCGGGGCCTTTCTTGACGAGGACGGCAAGCCGCTCTCTTCGGCACCGCCGGATTGGGGTCTCGCGGCGCAGTTCCGGGACGTCAACGGCGACGGAAAGCCCGATCTCTACGTGTGCAACGACTTCCAGTCGCCCGACCGCTTCTGGATCAACGCCTCCACTCCGGGTGATCCGAGGTTCCGCCTCGTTCCGCGGACCACGTTGCGGCACACCAGCCAGTTCTCGATGGGCGTGGACTTCGCCGACCTCGACGCGAACGGCCGTCCGGACCTGATCGTCGTCGACATGCTCAGTCCGGACCATCTCCGACGCCTGACGATGCTGGATGGAACGGGGTCCTTGGCGGTGGATGCGTCGGATCCGCTGGCCCGTCCGCAGTTCGATGCCAACACCCTGTTCCTCCAGCGCCCCGACGGTTCGTTCCTCGAGGCCGCCGCGATGGCGGGAGTCATGGCCACGGACTGGTCGTGGACACCGGTCTTCCTCGACGTGGACCTCGACGGCTGGCCCGACCTGCTTGTGTCCGCCGGCCAGGAACGCGGTTCGAGGGATCTCGACGTCGCCGAGCAGCTGAAGCAGTTCCGACGCGGCGGCATCCGCACCGACGCCCAGATCTTCCGTGAGCGTCAGAAGTTTCCGCGGTTGGCGGCACCGATCCGGGCCTTCCGTCACCGTGGTGATCCGGAGGGAGGAGTTCCAAGGTTCGACGAAGCCACACTGTCCTGGGGATTTTCGGAACCCGGCGTCCATCATGGCATGGCCCTGGCCGACCTCGACGGTGACGGCGATCTCGACCTCGCGGTCAACGCGATGAACAGCCACGTCGGCCTGTACCGGAACGAGGCCGTCGCGCCGCGGTTGCGTGTGATGCTGCATGCCACGGGACCCAATTCCGGTGCGGTCGGAGCGCAGCTTCGATTCCGGTGGGAGCGTCGGGACGGCGTGCCCACGCCACTCCAGACCGCGGAGATCGCCGCGGGCGGCCGATACCTCTCCGGCGACTCCCCGGAGCGGGTCTTCGCCTGTCCCGGTGACGGCGTCGGCGAGCTTGAGGTGCGTTGGCCCGGCGGCCGACTCGAGCGGTGGGGTACTTTGTCTCCGGGTGCGAGCCTGGTCCTTTCCGAAGGAGGAGGCCGGCCGGGCACCAACACTCCCCCCGTCGCCGGCGCGGCTCGCCTCGCGCTCCGAAGGCAGTCCGCGGAAGTCGCGGTGAGTCCCGCCGCGGACCCGGAGTTCGCGGTGCAGCCCACTCTTCCCCGTCGGCTCGGTACGCGACTACCGGTGCTCGCGTCGATCGGATCGGGGATCCTGGTCGGGGCCGACGACTCCAATCCGCTGCGCGCGTTGGACGCGGTGGGGAAGCTTGCCCGCTCCGCGCAGTTGATCGGCGGACGCACCGCCGGAATCGCCCGACAGGGTGGTGCTTGGATCGGCCTCTCCTCGGGCTCCAACGGCCTCTTCCGGATCGAGGCGACGTCCCTGCGGACGAGCCCGATCGAAAGCCCAGTGCCCTTGCCGGAGACCCCCGGCTGTTTGGCGGCCACGGATCAGGGAGGCTGGATCTTCGTCGGGGGCGCTTCGCGGGCCGGGCGGTTCCCCCAGGCCTCCGGCTCCGTCCTCTTCCGCCTCCAAGGAGAAGGCGTCCCGGCACGAAAGCTCCCGCACCTCGGGATGGCCACGGCTGCGGCCTTCGCGGACTTCGAAGCGGGCGGCGAACCGGAGTTGCTGGTGGTGGCCGACTGGGGGGCTCCGCGCCTCCTTCGTATCGGGTCGGAGGCGACCTCGGAATGGGATCCGCCGGTGCACTTCGGAAAAAGGGGCTCCGTGCCCCTCTCCTCGCTCAGGGGGTGGTGGCAGTCCGCCGCGGTCTCGGACGTCGACGGGGACCGGCGGCCGGATGTTCTGCTGGGCAACTGGGGATTCAATTCGGCGTTCGCCGTGAACAGCGGGATGCCGGACGGAAACGGCGCGGTCCGACCCCTCTACCTGTATCCCGGCGGAACGAACGCTCCCGACGCCTGCGTCGAGGCCTACACCGACGTCGACGGCTCCGTGCGACCGCTCCGCAGCCTCGCGGAGCTGGGTCCCCGGATGCCCCCGCTGCAGGAGATGTTCACCACCCACCGCGCATTCGCCATGGCCGACATGGCGTCGATCGTCGGTGCCGGGGGCCAGGCCCCGATGAGGGTCACCCACCTCGGTTCGCTGTTGTTGCTGAACCGGGGAGACCATCTTGAGGCGTCACTCCTCCCCGATGCGGTGCAGACCGGACCGGTCTTCGGCTTCGCCATCGGAGACCTGGACGGCGACGGGTTGCCGGACGTGTTCTGCGCCCAAGGTTTCCATGGCCACAACTTCGGCCAGTCCCGGGACGACTCCGGAGAGGGAGTGATCCTGTTCGGACTCGGGGGCGGTCGGTTCGAGGCCGCCACCCTGCCCGAATGCGGCGTGCGTGTTCCCGGGGAACAAAGGTCGGCCCTGATCACCGACCTCGACGGCGACGGCCGCAACGAGCTGGTCGTCGGCGTGCATGGCGGACCGGTGGAGATCCTCCGGCGCCGTTGAATCCCGCGTTGCGTCGATCAGCGGGCCTTCTCCCAGAACCGCAGCTTGCCGTCGACGGAGCTTCCCACGCAGTCGTAGCTGGGCGGGATCTCCTCGCAGATCCCGCAATAGGTGGCGACGCGGGTGCCCGTCGGCCTTGCCGAGAGGCGGTCCGAAACCGTCCGGACGAACTCGTCGTAGTGGCCGTCCGACTCGCCGATGGAGCGGTCGATCCGGCCTTCCGGTTCGAGGTACTCCGCGAACGGGTTGAACAGGTAGAAGGCCTCGAAGTCGTCGAAGCGCAATCCGCCCATGTCGCCGTGGAAGATCTCGGCGTTGGGGATTCCCGCATGGCGGAGGACCCGCCACGCCACCTCGCAAAGGCGCCGTCGCTGTTCGATTCCCGTGAAGTGCCCGGGGCTGGCCAGGGCGGCCGCGATGCAGAACTTCCCGGGGCCGCACCCGATGTCCAGCACGCGGGTGCCGGGCCGGGTGACAAGGAACCCGGCGGCTTGTCGGGCCACGGAGATCGGCGTCCAGAACACCCGTGAAAGCAGCCGGATCGGTTCGGGGTAGACGCGGTCGAACCGCGCGTCCTCCTCCGAACGCAGGTGTTCCAGCAATGCCTCCGGCGCCATCGTCGACAGGATGGCGTCCCGCGCCACCGTGGCCAGCCCGGCTTGGCGCCTACGGATGTTCGAGGGGACGCCGGTGGCCCGTGCCCCGCAACTGAAGGCTTTCCCCTCGGGCCGTGTTGAAGCATGGAAGGGGCATGCGCTGCGCCCGAAGCGGACGTCACCGTCTCCCGCTCCCATGGCTTCCGATCCTGCTGTTCGTCGTGGGAATCGCCGGATGCCGGACCCGCCCGGATGCGGTCTTGCCGGTGCTGGTGATCCATGGCGGCGCCGGCGTTCCGTCCAAGTCCGAACTGACGCCGGAAGGAGACCGGGCCTACCGCGAGGGTCTGACAGAGGCGCTCGTCGCCGGGCACGCGGTGCTGCGGCAGGGAGGCTCCAGCCTTGATGCCGTGACGGCCGCGGTGCGGGTCCTCGAGGACAACCCGCTCTTCAACGCGGGCCGCGGCGCCGCGTTGAACCGCGACGGGGTTGCCGAGCTGGACTCCGCCGTGATGGACGGCGCGACCCTGAAGGCCGGGGCCGTCGCGGGCGTCCGCACGGTCCGAAATCCGGTCGACGCCGCCCGCAAGGTGATGGAGCGGAGCCCGCATGTGCTGCTCGCCGGATCCGGCGCCGAGGCCTTCGCCGCCTCCGTGGGCCTGCCCGTCGTCTCCAACGCCTACTTCATCACCGAGGGCCGCCGTCGCCAGCTTCAGGAGATCCTCGACGCCCGCGGACGCCGCGCCGCGCTTCCCGCCTCCGTCGGGTTCGGGACGGTCGGCGCGGTGGCCCTCGACAGGGCCGGCCACCTCGCCGCGGCCACCTCCACCGGCGGCCTGGCAGGCAAGCTTCCCGGCCGCATCGGCGACTCTCCGCTGATCGGCGCGGGCACCTGGGCCGACGATGCGACCTGTGCCGTCTCCTCCACCGGCCAGGGGGAGTTCTTCATCCGCCACGCCGTGGCCCACGACATCGCGGCCCGCATGGCCCATGGCGGTCGATCCGTCGACGCCGCGGCCCGTGAAGTGGTGCTCGGAACCCTCGTGAAGGCGGGCGGGGAAGGGGCGGTCATCGTCCTCGACCGCCACGGCCGCGTTTCCATGCCCTACAACTACGAGGGTCTCTTCCGGGGCTGGATCGGATCCGACGGAGTTCCCCACACCGC
>CAIYXO010000332.1 GCA_903930165.1 uncultured Verrucomicrobiota bacterium
CCGCTTCTACTGCGACGTGTTCGGCTGCGTCCCGAAGCCGCCGGAGCGCGACCTTTCCGGGGAATGGCTGGAACGTCTGACGGCCGTGCCGGGCGCGCACCTGCGGGGCCTGCACCTTTTGTTGCCCGGCCACGGGCCCGACGGCCCGACCTTGGAGATCTTCGGCTACGAGGGGCTCCGTGAGATGCCGACTCCCGTGGTCAACCAGCCGGGTTTTGGCCACATCGCGTTCCTCGTGGACGACGTCGCCGTCGCGCTCGAGGCGGTCCGGCGGTCCGGTGGGAGCGCGGTCGGCGGGCTGGTGAGCCGCCGGGTCGAGGGCGTGGGCCTGCTGGAGGTCGTTTACGCCCGCGATCCCGAGGGCAACATCGTGGAACTCCAGCGCTGGAGCGACTGAGGCGGTTGGGTCCGCGCCCGGCGGTCAGTCCTGCAGCGAGTGCTCGTCGAGGAAGATCCACTTCTCGACCTCGATCTTGTGCCGGTTCAGGGCCGAGGCGTACTCGGTCTTCTTCACCAGGCTCGAGGGGGAGTTCATGATCATCTGCACCTTGCCGCTGGGGATGTGGTGCTTGAGCAGGGTGAAGCAGGCGTCGTAGTCGCGGCTGTCGTAGCTGACGCCGAGCTTCCGGTAGGCCTCGTCCGAGGACAGCGCGACGCCGCGTTCGGTGAGCATGCGGTCGGTGGCATGGGCCCCGAAGCCGGCGCCGCGTCCGTCGAAATAGAGCAGGCAGATCGCGCCGACGCCGTAGTGGACGATCTCGCGGACCGAGTGCTTGAACTTGTCCCGGTTGTCCTTGTTGGTGAGCGGGAACCGGTTGAAGAGGGACTCGCTCTGGAGGCGGATGACCGGCAGGTCGTAGATCTTGGGCTTGCCGTAGGTGAGCACCACGAACTCCTGGCTGGTGACGATGTCGTAGTAGACGTGGACCTTGAACCAGTAGGGCGTGGTCAGGAGCGGCACCAGCGGGTCGGCGGGCCGTTCCTTGCGGAAGCGCAGGAAGCGTTCGTAGTCGATCTCCACGATGAACCGGTTGTCCCGGATCAGGTAGCAGTCCTTCACCAGCGGCGTGGTGCCCAGCATCTGCCGCTCGATGTCGGCCTTGTGTTCCTTGAACTGCGCCTCGGTGAGCAGGATCTCGCTGTTCACCGGCTTCACCGGCAGGAAGTAGCTCGCGGTGTAGACGAAGCGCTGGGCCTCGCTGAAGGCGTGCGGCGCGAACGGCTCCACCGGCTCCGGCGGCTGCATCGACTTCACGTCGGTCTTCGACGGCCGGTCGAGCACGTGGCCGGAGACGGCCTTGGAGGCGAGGTAGGCGAGGTTGAACGGGGAGGGCTCGAACTCGAGCGGTTCTGCGCGGACGACCCGGAGTCCCTGCGCCTTCATGGCGTTGGTCTTGTCGGGGTTGTTGGTCAGCAGGACGAATTTCGCCTTCTTCAACCCCAGGAGCGTCGCGGCGTGCATGACGTCCTCGTAGTCGCGGTAGTCCTTCCTCAGGCCCATCGCGGCGTAGGCCTGGAAGGTGGAGATGCGGGCCTGGCTGGCCTGGACCACCATGCGGTCGCGGGCCTTGGCCACGTAGCCGACGCCCCGGCCCTCCTGCATCAGGTAGAAGAGGATGCCATGGCCCCGCTTCACGATCACCTCGAGGGCGCCCTCGAGCTGCTGGACGCAGTCGCAGTCGCATCCGCGCAGGGTCTCGCTGGTGACGCAGGAGGAATGGATCCGGGTGTACAGGTGCCGGGCCCCGAGCAGGTCGCCGTGTGCGAGGGCGATGATGTAGCCCTTGTGGATCATGTCCTGGAAGACATGGGCCTGGAACATCCCGAACCGCGTCTCGACCGAGCAGGAGGCGAGGAAGAGCGTGGTTCCGTGGAGGGGACGCTCGTTCACCGTGGCGCGGTCGTCTCCGAAGTGGACCCGGGGATCCCCGAGTTTGGCGAGCAGCTCGGCGAAGGGCACGGCCTCGGCGGGGCGACGTGCGGAAGTCTGAGGTTTGCGCTTGGCGGTCGGCATGAAGGCAGGGAATAAAACCCGGTCGCTTGGGTTGCAACTTGATTGCCAGTCGTGGCACCCACGCTGCTTCGGAGGTTCCAACCGCCGAAATCGTGCAGCCCAAGCGGAATCGGCAGCGAATAGAACCAACAGACCTGTCCGCTTTTCATCATCCTGAACAAATGAAGACCCAACACTTCAAGGTCGCCGCCGCGGCAGCGCTCGCGCTGTCGTCCCGGTATGGCGCCCTGGCCCAGACCACGACCAATGCCCTCGAGAAGACCATCATCGAAGGCGTCCCGGTCGAGGAATCGGTCATCCCGACCATCCGCCCGATCAACTCCGTCTATGGCACCGACAGGTCGATCATCGACACCCCCCGCAACGTCACGATCATTTCCCGCGAGCAGCTGGACGCGATCAACATCTTCGACGTCAGGGACTTCTCGAAGCTGACCTCCAGTTCGTACACGCGTTCGAACTTCGGCGCCCCGACCACGCCCGACATCCGCGGCCAGATCGCCGACACGTTCGTGAACGGCATGCGGATGGGCCTGACCTCCAACGGCAACGGCATGCCGGTGAACTTCAACGCGGTGGAGTCGGTGAACATCGTCAAGGGCCCGGCCTCGGTGGTCTACGGTCCGTCCCAGTACGTCGGCGGCTACGTCGACTACCAGACGAAGAAGCCCTACTTCGACGGCTTCCATGGCGAGGCGTCGGCGACGATCGGCATGTACGAGCA
>CAIYXO010000333.1 GCA_903930165.1 uncultured Verrucomicrobiota bacterium
CCCCATGTAAAAGGCCATCGTATTCGGAACCGCCTGGGCTCTCCTCCCTGGGTCAGAGCCGCTTCGGCTTGGGTCCGTTCTTGGTATCTTCGACCGTCCAGCCCTTGGACTTGAGTTCGTCCCGCAAAGCGTCCGCCCGGGCGAAGTCCTTGGCCTTCTTGGCGGCAGTCCGGGCGTCCACCAGCTGAAGTACCTCCATGGGAACGTCTTCCGACGGCTTTTTGCCAAGTCCCAACACCGAGTCGGCCCGCTCCCATCCCGCCAACTCTGCGGCCGCCGCACTGGGAGTCAGTCGCCCGGCTGCCAAGGCGGCGTTGGTGTCACGGGTCCAATCGAAGACGGCCGCCCAGGCCTTGGAAACGTTCAGGTCCTCGTCCAAGGCTTCGGTCAGGGCGGCGGGAAGCTTGGATACGCCATCCGGCGCACTGCCTCCGGCCCGTTCGGCGAGCCGCTCCAACAGCGAGTCGATCCGTGACAAGGCGGAGCGCGCACCTTCGAGTCCTTCCTGGGTGAAGTTGAAGGTTTCCCGGTAGTGGGCGCTGAGCAGCAGAAACCGGATTTCGCGTCCCAGATAGCCCTTCGCGGTGAGGTCACGGACGGTGTAGAAGTTTCCAAGGGACTTGGCCATCTTCTTCCCGTCGACCATGAGGTGCGCCGCATGGAGCCAGTGCTTCACGAACGGACGGCCCGGCGTCTGCAGGGCGGAACCTTCGCTCTGGGCGATCTCGTCCTCATGATGCGGGAACGCCAGGTCTTCGCCACCCAGGTGCAGATCGAAGCTGGGACCGAGGATGTCCATGCTCATGGCGGAACACTCGATGTGCCAGCCGGGTCGCCCCGGCCCCCACGGGCTGTCCCAGGCGACGTCGCCGTCCTCGGGCACCCGGGCCTTCCAGAGGGCGAAATCCGCCGCGTTCTCCTTGTCGTACTCGTCCCCGGTGACCCGTTCCGTCCGCCGTTGGGCCTCGGGATCCAGGTTGACCAACTGCCCATAGCGGCATCCGCATCCGCGGTACTTGTCGATGCTGAAGTACACCGAGCCGTCCGACGCGCGGTAGGCGATGCCCCGTTCCTCGAGTCGACGGATCAGTTCGATGATCTGGGGGATGAAGGCGGTCGCGCGCGGCAGGTCGTCCGGAACCAGCGCGCCCAGCGTCGCGAAATCCTCCAGGAACGCCTGGGCGTAGCGCCCGGTGAACTCGGCGAGGCTCTGTCCGGATTCACGGACCTTCCTGATGATCTTGTCCTCCACGTCGGTGATGTTCATCACGGACCGGACCCGATAGCCGCGGAACAGGAGGTAGCGACGCACCAGGTCGGAGAAGAGGAAGGTCCGGAAGTTCCCGATATGGCCGAAGTCGTAGACCGTCGGGCCACAGCAGTACATCCCCACGGATCTGCCTTCGGGGTCGAACGGAACGAACTCTTCCACCCGGCGGTGGAGCGTGTTGAACAGGCGGAGTCCCATGCGAGGCCGCCGAGCGTAGAGGGTCCCGGCAAAAAGAAAAGCGGCGCGGCCGGTAGGCCTGCGCCGCCTTTCGGGAAGGACGGACTACTTGACCGTGTTGACCAGCGGCGCCAGGCCCTGGATGCGGACCTCAAGGCGATCCCCGGACTCGATCGGCCCAACCCCGCTCGGGGTGCCGGTCAGGATCACGTCGCCTGGAAGCAGGGTCATGTTCACCGAGATGAAGCTCACCAGGTGGAAGCAGTTGAAGATCATCTGGCTGGTGTTTCCGTTCTGCCGGAGCTGCCCGTTCTGGAAGAGCTGGATGCTCAGGTCATGCGGATCGATCTTCGTCTCCACATAGGGGCCGAGAGGGGTGAACGTGTCGAAGGACTTCGACCGTGCGAACTGGCTTTCGCTGTTCTGGATGGTGCGGTCGGTCACGTCCTGGGCCGCGGTATAGCCGAAGATGTAGCGGGCGGCGGCCGCCGGCGTGACGTTGCGCATGCGCCTGCCGATGACGATGGCCAGCTCGGCTTCGAAATCGTTCCGGTGGGTGGAGAACGGGATCTCGATCTTGGCGCCGTCCGGGATGAGGGACGTCGGCGCCTTCAGCCAGAACAGGGGCTCCTTGGGAAGCGCCTTGCCGGCTTCCCTCGCGTGGTCCGCGTAGTTGAGTCCCACCGCGATGATCTTCGACGGTTGGACCGGCGTCAGCGTCTTCACTCCCTTGAGCGGAGTCGGCTTCTTGTCGAATGAGGGCGATCCGAACACATCGCCCTGAAGCTTGAAGATC
>CAIYXO010000334.1 GCA_903930165.1 uncultured Verrucomicrobiota bacterium
GCCTCATGGTAGTAGGGGGAGATTCCATCGTCGTGCGCCTGGAGGTTGCGCGAGATCGCCTCTTCCAGCACCTGCCGGATCGAGTCATGCAGGACGGGCCACTCCGCATCGCGGATCCGGTCGGAACGTCGTCCCGGAGAAATGCCGGCGCGGTGAAGGATTTCGGAGGCGTAGATGTTGCCGATCCCGGCGACCTGCGCTGGGTCCATGAGGCGGACCTTCACAGGCTGTCGCGAGCTTCCCAGCCGCGAGAGTGACCCGGGTGTGAACTCGTTGGAAAGCGGCTCCGGCCCTAGGCGTCCGAGTGCTTCGTCGTCGCAGGTGAACACGCCTAAACGTCTTGGATCCTCGAAGGAGAGATGGCCGTGATCCCACTCCATCGACGCGACATCGTGTTTTCCGCGAACCGGAGTCGCCTCCGAGAAGACCAGTGAACCTGTCATTCCAAGATGGATCAGGAGGGTGTCCGGAAGCGTCGACTTGGGTTCCCACTGGAACACCAGGTACTTCGCCCTTCGATGGAGCCTGAGGAGGAGGCGATCCCGGAGAAGCGGCTCCAGGTCTGACGGTGCCGACGGGCGGCAAGGACGGGGGTGGAGAAGGCGGGTGGAGACCAACCGGTGACCTTCCAAGCCGGGACGGAGACGCCTTACCAAGGCCTCGATTTCGGGCAGTTCTGGCATCTGGAGGAGAATATGTCCGGCAAGCCTGCGTTGGCCACCGGTTCCGTTCCGGCCGGGATTCCGGGTTGGTCCCGCCGGATCGTGTGGGGTAGCTTTCCCGTGTGGATCCGCAGATCGTCATTGTGGTTCCGGTCTTCAACGAGTCCGGGAACATCGAACCCATGGCCCGTGAGGTGTCGGAAGCCTTCGCTTCGGAGACCCGGTCGTGGCAACTCGTTTTCGTGGACGACGCATCCCAGGATGACACCTGGGAAGTGATCGGCCGGGTGACGGCTTTGGACCGGAGGATTCGTGGGTTCCGGCACGCCCGCAACCGGGGACAGAGCGCCGCGGTATGGACCGGAGTGTCCAGGACCTCGGCACCGTTCGTTTGCACGCTGGACGGGGACCTCCAGAACAACCCTGCGGATCTGCCGGCGATGCTGGCGATGCTGGACCGTTGCGACTTCGTCTGCGGCAGACGTACGCGTCGTCAGGATTCACCGATGCGGCTGGTGTCTTCTTGGGTGGCCCGGAAAGTCCGTACCTGGAGCCTTGGATACGACTTCGCGGACACCGGCTGTGCTCTTCGAGCGTTCAAGCGTTCCAGTCTGGAAGGATTATTCCCCTTCAACGGTTTGCATCGTTTCCTTCCCATCCTTGTGGCGGGAAATGGAAGCCGCGTCCTTGAGATTCCAGTGGGCCACCGGCCCCGGGTTTCGGGCGTCTCCAAATACGGCGTCTGGAACCGCTTGGGTCGAGGCCTTTTCGATCTGGTCGGGGTGGCCTGGTTTCAAAGGCGGCGACTGGATAGAATTGACGTTTCGGGGGAAAGTGGCGTATAACAGTCCTGTTCGTCGGCTTCGGGGAAATCTGCGTTGACATTCTCCACGTCCTTTCTACGCTGCCGAGGTTACGAAACTTAAATCGTCTCAAGGCTTTACCATGAAACAGCTCGGGTCCTTTTCCCGTCTCGCCGGAGTTGCCGCGCTTTGCGCACTCGTGGCCAACCTCTCCCTCGCCGCCGCCGAAACTGGAAAGGCCGAGATCAAGGGGATCAAGGGCTCAGTCACCGTTGACGGCCAGGCCGCCAAGGTGGGTGACTCCATCAGCCCTGGTCAGCAGATCGCCACCGGAGCTGGCAGCCAGTTGAATCTGTTCTTGGGCGACAATGGTCCTACGCTGATCGTTGATGCCAATGCGAGCCTCTCTTTCGACGAACTCTCCTTCGACAAGTCCGGTGCCGAGCCGGTGATCAACACCAAGATCAACGTCAAGGCCGGCAAGGTTGCTGGGTACGTCAAGAAGACTTCCAGCCAGTCGAAGTACATCGTCCAGACTCCGACGACGACCGCTGCGATCCGGGGTACCAAGTATCAGGTGACCGAGGATGGTGTGGTTGCTGTCTGGGAAGGCGTTGTTTCCGTGACGTTCCGAGGAAACACCTACGACGTCAGCGCCGGCCAGAAGTTTGACCCGGCGGTGGGTGCGGTTGTGGCCAACGACCTCCCGATCCCGTCGTTCAGCCAAGCCAGTTCGACGGCCACTTCGGCTCTCGGTGGCGCTGTGATCATCACGCCGACCCGTCCGAATCCGGGTTCCTCTGAAACCCAGCCGGGACAGTAATTCCCAAAAATTTTCCAAGGGCCCGGAGCGTTTGCGCTCCGGGCTTTTTGTTTTTTGGGTGACCTTTGTGAGCGTCCTTTGAACCTGCGACCCAAAGTACCCTTCTTTGTCGCCTGTCTGACCGCTCTGATGGCCGGGAGTTGGCTCTTGGCATCGCGTTGGTTGGACGACACCCGGCATTGGCATCGGTCGATGGAGGCGGGCCCCAGACAGCGCCTGGAATTGGCCCGGAAGATCGACTTCCTCCATGGACTCGAACTCATTCTCTATGATTGGAGAATCCGGCGTGCCGCGCTGGATTCGCAGCCGCTGGACTCCAGGTTGGGACTTCTGGTCATCGACAACGGCACCATCGAAGACATCCGTCGGGGTTTGCTGATCGGAGAACCTCTGCGGCCACTGTGGAGGCGGGACGTCTACGCCCGGGCATTGAGGGAGCTTAGGGCACAGGGCGCTTCCGCGGTGGCCTTCGACATCATCCTGGGCGAGCACTACGAGGACACTTTCATCCCCGACGGGAGCTCGAACGAGGTCCATGCGGACCGGTGGTTGGCCTCGGAGATCCGGCAATTCGGTCGGGTTTTCATGGGAGCCACCGAGGAGCTGGGTGTGGCTCCGCTGTTCTGGCAGTCCGCGGCTGCAGTTGGAGATGTCGAGTCTCCCAAGGATGTCGATGGTTCCGTTCGGCGGGTCCGGGCTTATGCCGATGTGGAGGGTCTGTCCCTCGAACTGCTTCTTGCCTTGAGGGCCATGAAGCTGGAATGCCCTTCGCCCAAAGAATTGGAAATGCGCGGCATCGAGGTGCAGAGCAACCAGCTCTACACGATCCATTTGGAGACCGGTGAGCCCACACTGTTTCCCATCAGCGCCCAAGGTACCGTTCTGGTTCCACGGGGGCGTTTCTCCGTCGAATTGCCTGTGCTCAAGAAAGTTCGGCGATGGAACCTTGGAATCCTGCTCGCGGCGGCGGCGGTCGGTCTGGATCTCAATCAGGCCAAGGTGGGTCCCGACGGCATCCATCTGTCTTCGACCAACGGGACTTCCCGCACGATCCCAACCGATCCTCAGGGTTACTTCCTGATCGACTGGATGGCGGCCGCTACCAATCAATCCAAGCTGTTTCAGCGACCGCTTTCCGAGGTGGTGGCGTCCGATACCCTTCGACACACAGAAGCGGATTCCGGCGTCTCCAACCGTTGGGCTGGGAAGCTGGTTTTGATCGGCTCCACGGCCACGGGAAACAACATGACTGACTTCGGGGCGACGCCGCTGGCGGCGAAGGACTTCCTGATCAGCACCTATCCGAACGTCGCGCAGTCTGTGCTTTCCGGCCGGTTCGTGCACCGATGGCCGGTCTGGGCGGAGTTGACGTTGACCTTCGCCATCACCCTCGTCGCCGCGGCTGTCACATGGAAGGTTCGACCCGCGTACGCCTTGGTGGCCGTTGCGGTGCTGGCCGGTGGCTATCTGTTGGTTGCGTTCGAAGCCTACTCCCGGTCTCGGCTATGGATGCCGGTGGCCCATCCGCTGGCTGGGGCATTGGCACTGGCCTTTCCATTCCTGGTCACCTATCGGGCGGTCTTCGCACAGCGTGAACAACAGCGGGTCCGATCGGTCTTTTCCAAGATCGTCTCACCCAATGTCGTCCAGGAGTTGCTGAAGGCCGAACGCCTGGGGTTGGAGGGTGCCCGAAGGAAGGTGACCGTCTTTTTCGCCGACGTCCGTGGCTTCACCGAGATGACCGACCGTTACCAGGCGGAGGCGGATGAGCATGTCCGGCGGCTTGCCCTTTCCGAGTCGGAGGCGGAGCTCCATTTCGAGGCACAGGCCGGTGAGGTCCTGCGCACCGTGAACCTCTACCTGGCCGCCATCGCGGACGTCGTGAAGTTCCACAACGGTACGTTGGACAAATACATCGGGGATTGCGTGATGGCCTTCTGGGGCGCGCCGGCCGCAGTGCCGACACATGCGGTCCATGCGGTCATCTCGGCCATCGACGCGCAACGTGCCGTCGCGCGTCTCAACCAGGAAAGGGCAATTGAGAACGAAGGCCGGGCAGCGGCTGTACCACCGCTTCCGCCGGTGCCACTGCTTTCGCTCGGCACCGGGATCAACACCGGAACGGTGACCGTCGGATTGATGGGCAGCGAGGCGCACATCCTCAACTACACCGTCTTCGGCCGGGAGGTGAACCTGGCCAGCCGGCTGGAAGGGGTGTCCGGGAAATCCCGCATCATCATCGGCGAGGAAACCTATCTGGAACTCGAGCGCTTTGCCCCGGCGCTCGCTGCGACTTGCGTGGCCCTGGAGCCGGTGGTGGTGAAGGGGTTTCGTCAGCCGGTGACGATCTATGAGGTTCCTTGGCAGAAAGCCGCCGAGGAGGCTTCTCGCATCTCGGAACTCCTGACGCCTGGCCGAAGCTGATTCCTTGGCCCCTGGATTCCGCTCACCGGTTGTCGCCGTCGAGGAGTCCTCCCAATCCACCGAGAATCGACCCCTCCTCGCGCGAGCGTCCTCCGGCGGCCGGAGAAGCTGCGATGATCCGGTCGGCGAGGCGGCTCAGGGGCAACGACTGGATCCAAATGCGTCCTGGTCCGCGCAGCGTGGCGAAGAAGAGTCCTTCGCCGCCGAAGAGAGCGGACTTCACCTTGCCGACGTACTGGATGTCGAAGCTGACCGAACTCTGGTAAGCCACCACACATCCGGTGTCGACCCGCAGCGTCTCGCCGGGAGCCAAGGTCCGTTCCAACAGGGTTCCGCCCGCATGGACGAAGGCCCAGCCGTCGCCCAGCAGCCGCTGCATGATGAATCCTTCGCCGCCGAACAGTCCGACGCCGAGGCGGCGCTGGAAGGCGATGCCAAGGCTGACGCCCTTAGCGGCGCAGAGGAACGAGTCCTTCTGACAGATGAGCTCGCCACCGACGTCCGAAAGCTTCACGGGCACGATCTTGCCCGGGTAGGGCGCCCCGAACGCGACCTTGGCTTTTCCCGGGGCCTTGTTGTGGAAGACGGTCATGAAGAGCGACTCGCCGGTGATGAGCCGCTTGCCGGCGCCGAGGAGTGCGCCCCAGATGCCGCTCTGCTGGGAGGACCCGTCTCCGAAGATCGTCTCCATTTCGATCCCACCCTCCATGTACATCATTCCGCCGGCTTCCGCGACGACGGCTTCGTTGGGATCGAGCAGCACCTCGACAAACTGAAGGTCGTCACCGTGGATTTCGTATTCGATCTCGTGCATGGATGGCATGTTGAAGTCCTTTCTTTCCCGAGCAGCACCCGGGGTGCGGTCGAAGGTTTCGTGAAAACGATCCCAACGATCCCTTGTGCAGGATAGTGGTCAAGAATCTGTCGCCAGTGTTTGCCGCGAAGGGTGGGTGGTCCCATTGTTTACGCATGAAGTATCGTCGGTTTGGGCGTACCGGACTCCAGATGCCGGTTTTTTCCTGCGGTGGCATGCGATACCAGCAATCCTGGTCCGACATTCCTTGGGATCAGGTTCCCGATGCGGGCCAGCGGAACCTAGAGGCGACCATCGCCAGGTCCATCGAGCTGGGCATACACCATATCGAGACCGCGCGGGGTTATGGCTCTTCCGAGATGCAACTGGCACCGGTGCTGAAGCAGTTCCCGAGAGAGCGGTTGATCTTGCAAACGAAGGTGATGCCGAAGCCGACGGCCGGGGAGTTCCTGGAGACCTTCGAGACCTCGATGCGGTACCTCGGGCAGGACTACGTCGATCTGCTTTCGATCCCTGGCATCAACAACCGCGGGCATCTCGAGGAGACCCTGCGCCCGGGCGGGTGCATGGAAGTTTGCCGACGACTGCAGCGGGAGGGCCGGGTCCGTCATGTCGGGTTCAGCACCCACGCCACCCCCGAGGTCATCTCAGAGGCGATACGCAGCGACGAGTTCGACTACGTCAACCTGCATTGGTACTTCGTCAACGATCTCAACCGTCCCTGCGTCGCCGAGGCCGCCCAAAGGGACATGGGGGTTTTCATCATCAGCCCCAACGACAAAGGTGGGAAGCTGTACCTGGAGCTCCCGAAGATGAGGGCGATCTGTGCTCCGCTGACGCCGATGCAGTTCAACGATCTCTACTGCCTGGCGAGGCCGGAGATTCACACCCTTTCGTTGGGGGCGGCGCGTCCGTCGGACTTCGACGAGCACATCGCCGGCCTGGAGCACTATGAGCGCGCCGCAGATGTTGCCGGCCCCGTGGAGCTCCGCTTGAAGGCCGAGATGGAGAAGGTCCTCGGTGCCGACTGGTGTCGCCGATGGTGGAAGGGGCTGCCGGAATACTTCGAAATCCCTGGCGAGGTGAACCTGGTGGAGATCCTGAGGATCTGGACCTATGCAAAGCCGCTGGAGCTCTCCGAATGGGCCAAGTTCCGTTACAACATGCTCGGGAATGCCGACCACTGGTTTCCCGGGGAACATGTCGAGAAGCTGGACTGGACCCGGTTTCAGGAGGTGGTCCGGAATAGCCCGTTTGCCGACCGGCTCCCGGGAATCCTGCGGGAGTCCCACGCATTGTTCCACGACGCCCCGGTGAAGCGGCTCAGCCAGACCTGACACGGCTCGTTTCTTGGAGTCGGCGGGCCGACGTCAGGTCATTCGTATCGGAGGGAATCGATCGGATCGAGGTTCGCCGCCTTCCATGCCGGATAGGTGCCGAAAACGATGCCGACCGCAGAGCAGATGCCGAGGCCGATTCCCGCCCAGTCGAGAGGGATCACCGGAGGAGCGCTCACGAGGAAGCAGAGGAGATTCCCGAACAGGATTCCCACGACGACGCCGAGCACGCCCCCCACCTCGCTCAACAGGACCGCCTCGGCCACAAACTGGATCATCACGCTGCGCTTTCTCGCACCGATGGCCCTGCGGATGCCGATCTCGCGAGTGCGTTCCGTGACGCTGACCAGCATGATGTTCATGATCCCGATTCCGGCGGCGATGAGCGCGATGCTGCTGATCGCGGCGGCTCCGAGGCGGATGGCCGAGGTGAGACTCCGGAACTGGCCGACAGCCGACTCGTTCGAAACCACCTCGAAGTCGTCGTCTTCCCCCGGTTCCACCCGACGCAGGGCCCGCATGGCGCCCCGGGCTTGTTCCATCACTTCGTTGTAGGTGGCGCGGTCCGCGGCCTGCACCTGAATGGCGAGCGAAAGGCTCTGCCCATAGAGTCGAAGCGCGGTGCCGAGGGGCACGGCGATGAAGTTGTCGCGACTTTGACCGAAAAGGGATCCCCGTCGGACCAGCACGCCGATCACGTTGTAGGGGACAGCTTGGAATTTGACGGTCTCTCCGACGGGCGAGCCGCGGGGGAACAGCTTGTCCGCCAGATCGGCGCCGAGGATGCAGACGCGGCGCCCACTGTCGTCATCGGTCTCGCTGAAGGCCCTGCCGTCGCCGACGGTCCAGTTTTGGGTCGTGAATCCCTCCGATGTGATCGCCATCCCCGGGATGTTGGGATTGGTCCGGCCGTATCGGGAACTGGCCTCGCCCACACCGAACTGGGAATTCGCCGAGATGGCCTGGGCAAAGGTCGCCTTCTCCCGGAGGCGCTTCATGTCGGCCATGTAGAAGCGCTTCCTCCGGCGGTACTTCTCGAAGTCGCCGTCATCGAAGCTGATGGCCGGGAAACGTTGGAACTGGAAGGTGTTGGCGCCAAGGCCGCTCATCGCCGTCTCCAGGTTGTTCTGCAGCACCCGGATGCCCGTCATGACCGCGATAATCGAAAAGACCCCGACGAAAACCCCGAGGATGGTCAGGGAAGAGCGGAGGACGTGGCTTCGGACAGCGGTGAACGCCATCCGGATCATCTCCAGGATTTCACGGGATCGGGTCATGGTCATTCCGAAC
>CAIYXO010000335.1 GCA_903930165.1 uncultured Verrucomicrobiota bacterium
CGACGTCGAACAGCGGATTCCGGAGCAGCGGCCGGTTCCGGACCCCTTGGCCCACCCGTGACCAGAGTTCGGGGATCAACGCCGGCAGGGTGTCCTCGAAGTCGATCGCCTCGAATGCCTGCTCGAGGTGCAGCGCACGGGGACGGCCATCCTTTTCCACGCGGTTCCAATCGAAGACCCGGTAGGTGGTGTCGGAGTTCTGCTGGACCTCGAAGATGACATTTCCGGCCCCCAGTGCGTGGACCCGTCCGCTGGGCAGGAACATCGCGTCGCCATCCCGCACCCGATGGCGGTGGAAGCACTCGGCGACCGATCCGTCGCGCGTCTTCGCCTCGAAGACCTCGCGGGTGACACCCGGCTTCAATCCGACATGGATCGCCGCCTCCGGGGTGGCCCGGGCGATGTACCAGATCTCCGTCTTGGGCTGTCCTCCGAGCGCTTCGGCCTTGGCGGCCGGCGGATGGACCTGGAGCGAGAGGTCCGCGCGGGCGTCGAGGATCTTGATGAGCCAGGGGAAGCGCCCGTCCTGTGCGGGAAGGCCGCCCAGCATCTCCTTCGGGAACCGTTCCAGGAGTTCCCTCAGCGTGGTTCCCTTCCAGGGCCCCGCAGCAACCACCGAAACCTCTTCGGGCCGGTCGACGATCTCCCACGATTCGCCGATGGGAACGTCGGGCGACGCGGACCTGCCGTAGAGCCTGACAAGGGACTCCCCGCCCCAGATGCGCTCCTTGAGGATTGGGACGAAGGTAAGAGGACCGTCAGGGATCATGCTGCGACCGTCTTCGGTTCCGTGAAGTGCCCGAAGGCGCGGAACTTGGCGTAGCGGCCCGCGAGGCGATCCTCCTTCGACAGGGATTGGACCTCGTCGAGGTGGCGGAGCAGGGCGTCCCGGAGGGTCTTGGCTGTGGCTTCCGGGTCGTGATGGGCTCCGCCGAGCGGTTCCTGGAGCACCTCGTCCACGAGTCCCGCGGCCTTGAGGTGGGGAGCGGTGATCTTGAGCGCCTCGGCGGCCTTCGGCGCGGCGGTGCGATCCTTCCAGAGGATCGCCGCGCAACCTTCGGGGCTGATCACCGAGTAGTAGGCGTTCTCGAGGATCAACACGCGGTCCGCGATGCCGATGCCGAGGGCGCCACCGGAGCCGCCCTCGCCGATGACGCAGGCGATGATCGGGACCTCGAAAAGCATCATCTCACGCAGGTTCACCGCGATCGCCTCGGCGATGTGGCGTTCCTCGGCGCCGATGCCGGGATAGGCGCCGGCCGTGTCGATGAGGGTCACGATCGGCAGCCCGAACCGGTCGGCCAGCTTCATCAGGCGCAGCGCCTTGCGGTAGCCTTCGGGATGGGCGGAGCCGAAGTTGCGGAGGATGTTCTCCTTGGTGTCGCGGCCCTTCTGCGTGCCGATCACCACCACGCGCCGGCCACCCAGCTTCGCGAATCCGCCGACCATCGCGCGGTCGTCCGAGAACAAGCGGTCGCCATGGAGTTCCTCGAACTCGGTGAACGCCGTCCGCAGGTAGTCCATGGTGTACGGACGGCGCGGATGACGCGCCAACTGCACCCGCTGCCAGGAGGTCAGGTTGGAGTACAGCTGCTTCTGCGCCTCGAGTATCTTCCGCTCGAGGCCCTGGATTTCCTCCTCCCAGCTGATTCCCAGGGAGTGGGTCTCAGGATGCGCGCGCAACTCGTCGAGTTTGCGCTGCAGTTCGGCGATCGGTTTTTCGAAATCGAGATAGTGTCTCATCGGCTCGGACGGCCCCACGACCATCCGGTTGAACGGTACTCACCCGTTCCCAAACCCGGCAACGGCGGAGTTGGACCGCGTCCAAACGGATCGTTCACATCGACGAACCTCGGCGCAGAAGGCGGACGAGGGCCGTGGCGTTGAGCAGGGCCTTGGGGGCAAACGAGCTGAGCTCGACGTACTCGGGCACCTTCGAGCCGTCGGGGCTGCGTTCCGAACAGTGGGCGTTCGCCCCGGCCGGCCCCAGGCCGTCAAGGGTCGGAACCGACTCCCAGAGGTGGTTGCCGTCGCTCAGGCCACCCCGTTCCTCGCCTTCGAGCGGGATGCCCAGATCCGAGGCCGCCGAAATCCATTCGTGGAGCAGCCCTTCGGTTCCGGGATTCACCGGCCAGGGGGAGGTCTCGGTCTCGATCCGGACGTGGACTTCGGCGGGATGCCCGTCGGCGACACTCCGCAGGTCACCGGTGCCGCCCAAGGCGAGCAACCTGGCGCGGGCCGAAGCGTAGGCGGCGGGATCGAACGCCCGGAACTCGCCTTCCGCGACCGCCGACTGGGGCACGCGATTCAGTCCTCCGCCCCCTTCGATGCGGCCGACGTTGACGGTGAGCAGGCGGGCGGGATCGGTGAGCGCCTCGGCCTGTAGGACGCGCCGGGCGAGTTGGGTGATGGCATTGACGCCCCGGGCATGGTCGACCCCGGCGTGGGCGGACCGTCCTTCGGCCCACATCCGGAATGTTCCGCGGCCCTTGCGAGCCCGGACAAGCCGGCCCACCGGCCCGCGCCGCCCTTCGGCCTCGAAGACCAGCGCCGCGCGGGCTCCCGGGCTCAGGCGTCGGACCAACTCCGGTCCGAAGTCCGGCGAAAGCTCCTCCTCCGCGGCGTTGAGGCCGATCACCCAGCGCGTCCCGTGGAAGACCCCGGGCGCCGCGGCCCGCAGCGCCTGCAACACAAGCCAGATCATCACGGTGCCGCCCTTGATGTCCTCGGTTCCGGGCCCGTAGGCGCGGTCGCCTTCCCGCAGCCACCGGAACCCGTTGCGCTCCTCCTCCTCGGGCGGGAACACCGTGTCGAGGTGCGAGACCAGTCCCACGGAAACGGGCGATCCCGAAGCCTCCGGCCGGGACAGGTAGATGTGGCTTCCGTAGCCGGGAACGATCGACGGCACCGACTCGGCGACGAAACCCAGCGGTGCGAAGGCCTCGGCGGTCAATGCCGCCAGCCGCGCGACGCCCTCCGGATTCCGGGTCCAGCTGTTGATTCCGACCATGGCGCGAAGCAGCTCCACGGACTCGGGCAGGCGACGGGCGATCTCGTCGCGGAGGACTTCTACTGGGGCCATGGCGTGGTGTTCCTTCGATGTGCTGTTCGGCAGTTCAGGCTGCCCAATTCAAATTGAGCGAGGCGGGACCTAACCCAGAAACGCAAAGGCACCAACGGGAAGCCGGATCCAGATCCGAAACGGAAGACACAGGCCGGTGTCCCGCTCCGCCACCACAAAAGCCGCGGTTTCCGGCCCAACATTTCGCGTCTTTGCGTCTTTGCGTGAGGGTCTTCCCCGCATGGGCTCACTTGGCCTTCGCCTTGGGAGCAGGCGCATGGAACAGCTCCTCCGGCTTCAGCCCGGTGAGGCGCTGGATGCCGTTCAGCAGGCGCATGAGGGCCCAGATCATCATCGCCATGCTCGGGATCACGATCACCGGCCAGGACATCCAGCTCATGCGGCCGAGCTGGCGGTTCCATTCCTCCGAGGCCGGCTCGGCCTTCAGAAGCCACATCGCCAGGCCGAAGTTGAGGGCGGCGCTGAGCAGGAAGGAGACGGTCAGCAGCCAGGACGAGGAGACCAGCAGCTGTTGGAAGCCGGCTTCCGCCTGGCGTGCCCGGAGCGCTTCCGCGACGCGGCGGGTGTCGAGAACCTGGTCGTTGTAGAGCAGTTCGCGGACGAGGGGCTTGCCGCCCAGCAGGGATACCGGGATGGCGATTCCGATGAGGGCCGGAATGCTGGCTTCCTTGATCGCGTACCACAGGGCGGTCGCGCGCCACCAGCCGAGGTGGGTTCCCACGCCGAGCCCGCCCGACGCGAGCGTTCCCACGATTCCGAGGATCGAGAAGAGGTTCCACTTGCGGCGGACGAACCAGTCCCAGATGCCGTAACCGAGCGGCAACGACAACGCCACCACCAGCGCCCAGAGCGGCCCGAGCCGGTCGCCCTTGCTCAGCTTGTCGAGGATCAGTCCGGGGAGGAAGACGTTGCAGGCGAGGTTCAGCAGCAGGTTCTCGCGCTGCGGGGGCGTGCTGGATGTCGGCGACTCGGCCATGGTCGCGGCGAAGCCTGCCGTCCCCGGTCCGAATCGGAAGCCCAATCGGAACCCCAACCGGCTTCCGCCATCCGTGAGCGCGTTTCCCTTTGCGCCACGGGGCCGCCTCGCCCGACTCTCCGCCCATGCCGTCTCATGTCATCGCCGTGGCCAACCAGAAGGGTGGCGTCGGCAAGACCACCACCAGCGTCAACCTCTCCGCCGCCCTCGCGGCCCTGGGGCACCCGGTGCTGCTCATCGACATGGACTCCCAGGCCAACGCCACGAGCGGCCTCGGCCTGGACAAGCTCGAGGGTGGCTCCGTGTACCGCCCGCTGCTCGGCGAGGGAACCCTCGAGGAACGCGTCCGCGCCACGGCGTTCCCGAACCTCTCGGTGATCGGCAGCGAGGTGGACCTCTGCGGCGCCGAGGTCGAACTGGCCCGGGCCGAGGACTACCTCCATCGGCTCAAGAACGCCCTGAAGCCCCTCCGCGATTCGGGGCGCTTCGAGGTCATCCTCATCGACTGCCCGCCTTCGCTCGGGATCCTCACCCTCAACTGCTTCGCAGCGGCCGACCGCCTGCTGGTGCCGCTCCAGTGCGAGTACTACGCCCTGGAGGGCATCGCGATGATCACGCGGATCCTCAACCAGCTCCGGGACGGCGGTATCAATCCCGACCTCGCGATCCTCGGCGTGCTCATGACCATGTACGACGGACGCACGAAGCTGGCCCAGGGCGTCGTCGCCGAGGTGCGCCAGCATTTCGGGGAGACGGTCTTCGACACGGTCATCCCGCGCACGACGCGCCTCGCCGAGGCCCCGAGCCACGGCAAGCCGATCACCACCTACGATCCCTACAGCGCCGGCGCGGCCGCGTACGAGGTGCTCGCCCAGGAAGTGGCGAAGCGTCTCGCGCTTCCTCCACGGGGTTGAACCGGTCCCGGTCCCAGCCCCGCCCGGGAATCTCCCGTCCGCCGAGAACGGTGCGACCGTTCAGTGGCCGGCTGCGAGCCGGTGGTTCCAGATCGCCGGAGGACTCCACGCCCGACGTGCCGGTTGCGACGGCGCGGTCTCCCGCGTTGGGGAACCTTTCCGGTCACGCCGGCAGTCCGGCGACGGCTTGCGGAAGTGCCGGGCGCGGATCTGGCCGATTTCCAGCACCCATTCCCGCCCCTCGCGTTCCACCAGCCGACGGGCCGAGTCGAGCACCCGGACCAGCCGCACCTGGAATCCGTCCGACAACCCGAACGGCAGCGTTCCCGTCGCGTTCACCTCGACCACATCGCCCGGCTCCAACTCCATCGTCGTGTTCATCATGGCGACATCCTGGGCCGCACCCATGGACAATGGCTGTCGCAGGGGGCGGGACGTCGCGGAATTCCTTTCGATCCGGAATCGCCACCGGCGGACGCCTCGCGCCGGAACTTCCGAACGGGCCGGGGGATCGTCGGCTTCTCGGCCGGACCGCTGCAGAAGGGATTGGCACGCCAAGCCGCAAAGCCGCAGGGGAGCGTGGAGGAAACCGCTGCTTCAACGGGGCTGAACCGGACACCCGATGCAGTGAGTGCATTCTGATCCCAATTCCGTCGCACAGGTTGGCGTCTTGGCGCCTTTGCGTGCGGTCGGTCTTCGCCCCTTCTGAATCGTTCAGGGCTTCAGGACACGATCGAACAGGTCGTAGGCCTGTCGACGTTGCTCCGGTGGGAAGCGGTGGGGGGCATCCGGGTGTTCGACGGTGATCCGGGCACGTCCGGCGTCGCGGCGGAGCACTTCCTCCACGACCCGGTCCACGGACCGCCAGCGGAAGTTGGAGTCGCCCCGGGGCGCGTTGACGAAGACCGGCCGCGGCGTGATCGCGGACAACACGTCGGGGAAGTCGAAGGGAAGCCGGTCCAGCTTTCCCCGGTATTCGGCCAGCCGCGGCATGTAGCGGTCCTGGCACCATCCGCGTCCCCGCTCCCAGAGATCCTCGCGTCCGTCC
>CAIYXO010000336.1 GCA_903930165.1 uncultured Verrucomicrobiota bacterium
GCCGTTGGACCTTCTATCCCTGGGACCAGGACAAGGCGGCAGGCTTCTACGACGGGGTGTCGATCGACGATGTCTTCGCCGAGTTGCCGCTCGACTACGGATCGTCCCGGAACCGGGCGCCGGGGTGGCGTGGCCTCCGGCAGCCGTCCACCTTCCAGGAGTACTACCATCTGCCGGGCGCCTCGGGGTGGTGGCGGCAGCCGGGCTGGTTCTCCGGGCCGATGCTTGCCAATCCGACCTACCGCGGCCTGTTCGTGGCACGTGTGAAGCACCTCCTCCAGACCGAGTTCACCGAGGAGAAGCTGGCTCCGCTGCTCGACAAGTATGCGGCCGACCTCGAGGGGGAGGTCCGCTTCAAGGCGCCCCTTCGCGGCATGGACGCGGCCGGCGCCTCCGCCCGGCTCCGGCAGGACGTCCGGCTGTTGAAGGGTTTCATCCGCAAGCGCCGGGCGTTCCTGTTGGCGGATTCGGAGCTGAAGGCGGCGGGACCGCAGGATTCCACTTTGTGGAAGTAGCCTTTGCGCCCAAGCTCCAGCCACGGATTCCCCATGGAGCTCGCCACCCAACTCGCCCTGTTCCTCGACAACAAGCCCGGAGCCCTGGCGCGGGTCTGCGAGGCCCTCGCCACGGCGAAGGTGAACATCCACGCGTTCACGACCAGCGACACGGTGGACCATTCCGTGGTCCGCATGGTGGTCAGCGACCCGCGTCGCGCGCTCCAGCTGTTCGAGGAGTACGGGGCGCTGGTGGTGGAGAACGAGGTGTTGCTCATCCGTGGCGACAACAAGCCCGGTTCCCTCGCCGCGATCGCCCGTGCGCTCTCGGACGCGGAGGTGAACATCGAGTACGCCTACTGCGCCACCAGCCCGGGCGCCAAGAACGGCCTGCTCGTGCTGAGGACCAGCAACCCCAAGAAGGCCCTCAAGGTCCTCAACACGGCCGCGGTCAAGGGATGACCCCGTCGTCCCCCGGGCCGCACCACGACTCCGTCCGTTGGGCGTTGAACCGTCCGCGGCGAAATCGCATTGTCGGGCACCGATGATCATCGCGCCTTCGTTGCTCGCCTCGGACTACGGCCGCTTCGCCCATGAGGCGGCGCGGGTGGACCGTTCCGGCGCCGAATGGCTCCATGTCGACATCATGGACGGCCATTTCGTGCCGAACATCTCGTTCGGCCCCGAGGTGCTTCGACACGTCCGACCCCACTTCAGCCGGTTCGTCGACGTGCACCTCATGTGCACCAAGCCCGAGATCCTGCTCGAACCCTTCGCCAAGGCCGGGGCGGATTCCATCACCATCCACGTCGAGCTCGGCGACCAGGTGACCCCGCTGATCTGGAAGATCCGTTCGCTCCAGAAGAAGGTCGGCATCGCCATCAATCCGCCCACCAACATCGCGGCGGTGAAGCCGTTCCTCTCCCAGGTCGACCTGGTGCTGGTGATGACCGTGAATCCCGGGTTCGGCGGGCAGGCGTTCATCGAGGAATGTGTGCCGAAGGTCCAGCAGGTGGCCGCCTGGCGGAAGGAGCTCGGATTGAATTTCCGGATCGAGGTGGACGGCGGCATCACCGACGTCACCGGGGTGGAATGTGCCCGTGCAGGTGCCGACACCTTCGTGTCGGGCTCCTACCTCTTCAAGAAGCACAGCCTCGGACACGCGGTCCGCGCGCTGCGCGAGCGCCTCGTCGAGGCCTCGGCCGAACTGGTGTGATCCCGGCCCTGTTGGCGATGGTGCTCTTCGCCGGTTCGTCGGTGAGCGCCCGCAAATCCGTCGGCCACCTCGGCCCCGCCGCCGCCAACTTCTGGCGCCAGCTGCTTTCGGTCGCACTGCTCGGCGTCTTCGCCGTCCTCCTGGCGGGCGCCTCTCCGATGTTCGGCCCGGTGACGGCCTGGTTCCTGTGGAGCGGCGTCATCGGATACGGCGTCGGTGACACCGGCATCTTCCTCGCCCTGCCACGCCTCGGATCCCGTCTCACGTCCCTGATGACCCAATGCCTCGCGGCGCCCATCGGCGCGGTCATCGAGTGGCTGTGGCTGGGCCATGTGCCGGGCTGGAACCAGTCCTTGGCGGGACTGGTGATCCTCGGCGGTGTCGGGCTGGCCCTCGCTCCCGCACGGGGTGAGACCGCAGGGCTGCCCGGCGGTTGGGCCGGCGTGTTCTTCGGCCTGGTGGCCGCCCTCGGACAGGCCGGGGGGGCGGTCCTCAGCCGACACGGATTCGAACTGGCCCGCGGCCTGGGACAACCCGCCGAGCCCATGTCCGTCTCCTTCGTCCGCGCCCTGGCCGGCACCGCCACCGCCGCGTTGTGGTACGCGCTCGCCCTGAGGACCGGATCCCTGCCGCCCCTGGCGGACGGCATGCGCCGGGGTTGGAGATGGATGGTCGGGAACGCCCTGGCGGGACCCACCCTCGGCGTCGTCGCCTACCAGTGGGCGCTCGCCCGACACCCGATCGCCGAGGTGTTGCCCGTGGTGGCGATGGCCCCGTTGGCCGTCGTGCCCTTGGCCTATTGGATCGAGGGTGAGCGACCCACCCGCCGCTCCATCGCCGGAGGGGTGGTTGCGGTTCTCGGAGTCGTCTGGTTGGCACGGGGATGACCGCGGTCGGACCACGTCTGACCAGGTCGGAATCCTCCGGAGAGGGGGTATGCAACCTCAGAGGGTTGAAGGGTTGAATGGGGATGAATCGAAGGAACCCAACGCCGGATGCCGGCCTGTGTCTGCAGCTCCTGCCCTGAAAACGGAAATCGAGAAGCCCGGTCTCCTTCCTTTGCGCCTTCGCGTTCTTGCGTGAGTCCCGTCTTCGCAGGAAGACCGTCTGTCCCGCCGGGTCGCAAACTCGGACTGGCGACGCAGGGGGGCGCCTCGGCATTCTCCCCGCATGCAAGATCTCATCGCCAAGGCGGCGACGCTTCTCGAGGCGCTTCCCTACGTCCAACGCTTCGCCGGCAAGACCTTCGTCGTGAAGTACGGCGGCAGCTTCATGGATTCCCCGGACAAGGCTGTCCGCGAAGGCGTCGCCCGGGACATCGTCTTCCTCGAGGCGGTCGAGATCAACCCGGTGGTCGTCCACGGTGGCGGCAAGGCCATCACCCGCGCCATGGAGGCTGCCGGCCTCCAGGCGAGGTTCATCCAGGGCCAACGCGTGACCGACGCCGCCACGGTGGCGGTCGTGGACCAGGTCCTTTCGCGCGAGATCAACCCCGAGGTCGTCCGGACGATCCAACACCTCGGCGGCGTCGCCCAGGGTTTCGCCGGAACTGACATCTTCACCTGCCGCAAGCTCTGGCTGACCGGTCCCGGTGGCGAACAGCTCGACATCGGTTTCGTCGGCGAGGTCGTCGCGGTCAACACGGAGCCCCTGGTCGAATGCATCAGCCGGGGCATCACCCCGGTGATCAGTCCCACGGCCCGCGGCGAGGACGGACGGGTCTACAACTGCAACGCCGACGTCGCCGCCGCGATGGCCGCCGTCGCGCTCAAGGCCTGCCGGCTCGTCTTCATGTCCGATGTCCCGGGCCTGATGCGGGATCCCAAGGACCCCTCCACCGTGATTTCCCGTCTTCTGGCTTCCGAGGTTCCTGCGCTGAAGGCGACGGGTGTGGTGGACAAGGGGATGATCCCCAAGGTGGACAGCGCCGTGACGGCCCTCA
>CAIYXO010000337.1 GCA_903930165.1 uncultured Verrucomicrobiota bacterium
CTCCATCGGGGGAAAGCAGGGTGATGACGTTCGAGTGGGCGAACTGGCCCCAGGAATCCTTCCGGTACTGGATTCCCAGGACCGCGGCCAACTCGCGGACGTCGTCCTCGCGGCCGTGCAGAAGGGTCCAGTGGGCCGTTGGAAGACCCCGCTCGGAACGGAACTGGCGGAGCCGTTCCGGCGTGTCCCGTTCGGGATCGAGGCTCACCAGCAGGAAGTCCACGTCCTCGCGGACCGGCTCGGGGAGCGCCGCCTGGATCCGGCGCATGTCGCCGACGATCACCGGGCAGGCGTATTCGCAGTTCGAGAAGAACAGGGCGACGACCTGGTGGCGTCCACGCAGTTGGGACAGCCGGATCCGGCGTCCCTGGTCCGAGGTCCAGTCGGACTCGAGCTGGTAGAGGGAACCGGAAGGCATGGGAGCCGATGCCGTCTCGGGGAGCGGCTCCCGGCAGCACGGGGGACGGTCGCCGCGGGAGCTTCGGGAGGTCGCGGCGGTCGAGGAACAGCCGGCGGCAAGGAGGACGGAGCCGAGGAAGGGAGCGAGAAGGCGGTTCATGGGAGGGAAGACGTTTCGGAGGTGGTGTCGGGGTCGGCCGGGAAGGCGCAGCGGAACCCGAGGTTGTGGACCGTGTAGGCGGCCCGGAGCGAGCCCCGGAAGCCGAAGCGGAGGTAGGTCGGGAAGTCGTCGCGGGAGGTTCCATCCATCGAGCCCGCCCCGCAGAACAACTGGCGGTCGATGCCGGTGTCGCCGCGGGAATCCCCGGTGAGGAGCGCGGTGTCGAAGTCGGAGGTCCATTCCCAGACCAGTCCGTGGAGGTTGCGGAGTCCGAGCGGATTGGCCGGCCCGTCGCCGACCGCGGCCAGGCGTTCGGGGGAGGGCGTGGCATACCATCGGGCGATGTGGGCGCGGGCCGAGGCCGGCTCCCCGGGCCGGGCCGCAGCGGCGTACTCCCACTCGGTGGTCGTGGGAAGCCGTCCACCGACCCAGGCGGCGTAGGACTTGGCGGCGAACCACGAGACCCAGGTCACCGGCTGCCGGTCGCCTGCATTGGGACCGTCGCCGGGATCGAGGTCGCCGCGCCAGTGGCGAAGGTAGTTCTCGTCGGCGAAGAGCCTGCGGACCTGCGAGCGGCGCCACCGAGGGTTCCCTCGGACGAAACGCAGGAAGTCCCCGTTCGAAACCGGCCGCTCCTCCAGCCGGAACGACCCGACCCGCAACTCCTTCGGCTCGTCGGGAGCGCGGACCACCGGCTTGAAGACGCCGGCGGGCACGACGATCCGCGGGGCACTGTTGGTGGCGCCGGAGTTCGGCCCGTCCCGCAGCCCGTCGGACGCCCGGGCCGTCAGGAGGACGGCGAGGAGGACGGCGACGGTTGCGGAAGCGTGGGGGATCTTCATGGGGTGGGACTTTCGATTGGAACGTTGGCGATCAGTGGCTGAGGTCGCCCTTGACCTTGCGCACCTCGTCGACCGAGACGGCGTCCCCGGTGTTGCCGAAGCTGTTCCGGACGAACGTCAGCACGTTGGCCACCTGTTCCTCGCCGAGGCTGACGGGCGGCATGATGCCGTTGTAGTTCTTGCCGTTGACGGTGATCGGTCCGGAGAGGCCCTTGATGACGGCCCGGATCGACCGTTCCTTGTCGGCCATGAGGAAGTCGGCCTTGGCGAGCGGCGGGAAGACGCCGGGCAACCCGAGTCCGGTGGCCTGGTGGCAGGCGAAGCAGGTCTGCATGTAGACCCGTTTGCC
>CAIYXO010000338.1 GCA_903930165.1 uncultured Verrucomicrobiota bacterium
CCACCACCCAAGGGGCCTTCCGCTCGACATCCCGATGAAGCAGCTTCATCAGGTTGGGCCGCTCACGGTCATAACGGTCCGGCGAGGTCAGGAGACCCGCCGGCTTGTTCAGAGCCAGGAGGTTGGCGTCTTCGAAGACGACCGGCACCGGCCAGAACTCCCCGGTGGCCGGGGAGGACAGCTTGACGACCGGTCCCGAGGACTTCATGGAACCGGACTTCCGGCGTCCGCCTTCGCGGCGGCGGCCAGTCCAGCCTTCTGGAACTCCGTTCCGAACCAGCTCTGGAAGGCGGCCATCCGGCGCTGCTGACGGGATTCCGCCAGCGCCGCCGGCAAGCCGGCCTTGATCGCGGCCTCGGACACGGGCCGCTTCTCCTTCAGGTAGAGGACGAACCCGCCGTCCGCGGTTTCGGTATAGCGCCCCACCTCGTTGGACTTCAGCACGAACGCGGCGTTCTTGAGCGAGTAGAGGTTGAGGCGGACATCGAGGCCCGGCACGGACTGCGAAGCGATCGAAAACGGAGGCAGTTCGGCATGGGTCACCCGTTGTGCGGCAGCGACCTCCGAGAAGGTCTTTCCGGAACCCACCCCGGCTGCGGCGGCAGCCTGGAACTTCTCACCCGCCTCGCGGGCGGAGGTCCGGGCGCGGTCCTGTTTGAAGTCGCGACTCACGCGTTCGCGGACGGCCTCGAAGGAAGGAATCTCCGGGGCGAGCTTGGACTGCAACAAGGGGATGGCGACGTAGGAGGTGCCATCGAGGGGCTCCGTGTACGGCGTCTCCGCGTCCAGGGCCACCACGCGCTGGGCGAGCTGGGTCAACTCCTCCAGCCCGACGATCCGTTCGCCGGCGCGGAAAGGAGGCGTGCTCCGCACGGGCACACCGAGCTTCTGGGCCGTCGAGGCGAAGACCGCGGGATTGACGTTGGTCAGCTTGCCGAGTTCGTCGTTGAACAGCGCCGCGGCGCGGCGGGCGAAGGCGAGGGCCCCTTGCTCCGCGGTCTCTTCCTGGAGTTTCACGAAGGCGGCTTCCTTTGACATCACCTTGTCCTGCTCGTCACGGAAGGCATCCGCCCCACGCTGGGAGTAGTATTGTTCGAAACGGTTGGTGAAGGTGCCGTCCTTCGCGATCTCGGACTTCGCCTCGGCCAGGTAGTTCGTGGCGTCGAAACGGACATACATCAGCACCGAACGTTCCGGGATGCGGTAGGAGGCGATCCGGTTGCTGTAGAACTGGGTCAATTCCTCCGGCTTCGCGGTGATCGAGGAAAGGAGGTTCGAGACGCTGAAGAGCGCGGCCGAGGTGACGTACTGCTCGTTTTCCCGGCTGAACTCCGCCTCGGCCTCCCGGGGTGTCACTAGACGGGAAGACGCCCCGACCACCTCAACGAGGTGTTGGATGGCCACCTGCTGGCGAACGTAGTCGATGAAGGCCGATTCGGGAACCCTCGTGCGCTGCTGGAGATTCTGGATCAGGGCGTCGTAGTTGAACGCGCCGGTCGTCGGGTCTTTGAACGTCTCCCGGATGTACGCCCCGACGGCGTCGTCGCTCACCTGGATTCCCAGTTCACGGATCTTGGCCTGAAGCAGCAGGTACTCCTGTATCTGGCGCTCTCGATCCACACCCGAACGCCCTTGGTTTCCGCGCATGCGGTCGTCCACCTCCACGGCGTTCAATGCCTTGAGGTACTGGTCCCGCGTCACCGGCCGACCATACAGGCGCCCGAAATCGCTCCCCGTGGAACTGAGGGCGGATCGGCCCGGAGTGGCATCGGACCAGATGACGAAGCTGAGGATCACCGCGACCACGATGACGCCCCAAAGCCATTTCGAATGTTTACGGATGGTTCCGATCATAACGATTTGCCGATTCCTGCGGAGCGCGGGACCGTAGTCGGGCGCTTCAAGCACGGTCAAACGGTAAAACCCGCGAAGACGTTGAAGAACCGAAGCGTTGAAGGGTTGCAACGGATGGAGGAGGTCCCGTCCGGAGCGATGGATTCGCACCACCGGTCCGCAGGGTTCGCCAATCGAAATCCGTCGCCCGATTCCGGCTCCGCAGGGCACATGAAACACCCTCGGTGCAGGGAGAGCCGCTGCTACTTCGCGTACTCGACGCAGCGGGTCTCGCGGATGACGGTGATCCGGATCTGTCCCGGGTACAGCAGTTGATCCTCGATCTGACGGGCGATGTCCCGGGCGAGACGGACCGACTCGCGGTCGTCGACCGTCTCCGGTTTCACCACGACGCGAAGCTCCCGCCCGGCCTGGATGGCGAAGGCACGCTCCACGCCGTCGAAGTCCAAGGCGATGCGCTCCAGGTTTTCGAGACGCTGGAGATAGGTGGTCATCCCCTCGCTCCGGGATCCCGGGCGGGACGCGCTGATCGCATCGGCGGCGGCGACAAGGATCCCGAAGATGGTTTCGTGGGGAACCTCGTCATGGTGCGAAGCCACGGCG
>CAIYXO010000339.1 GCA_903930165.1 uncultured Verrucomicrobiota bacterium
CCTGGCGGAGCAGCTCGAACTTCACCTCGCGGCGGGCGTCGACCGCGCCGAAGTCCGTATGGACCAGGCAACCGCCCCGGCCGACCTCGGAAGAGGCCTCGAACCGGATGCGTTCGCCGCCGATCTCCTCGTGCTTCAGCGGGCTGTTGACCGTCTCGATGAGGGCGAGGTCCTCCGGGTGGAGGAGCACGCGCACGCGGCCGGTCTGCTCCAGGGACGCCAGGGCGTCCCGGACGGCGGCCTCGACCATCTCGGGGGAGATCTCAATGCCGTTGACCACCTTGCGGGCGGTTTCGAGGGCGATGGAGATCAGGGTCTGTTCGCATTCGCGGACCACCTGCGGAAGGGTGGCCGAGAGTTGTTGGAGCAGGCCGTTCTGGAGGTGTTGCAGGTCGGCACGTTGCTGGACGAGCTGTTCGCGCAGGGAGCGCTCGCCGGCGTCGACGCCCCGGGCGAAGGCCTCCTCCTCGCGGCGCCGCCACCCCTTCTCCAGCTCGGCGAGCGAGAGCTGGACGACGCGGACCTCCCGGAGGGCCTCGGTGAAGGGGATGCGTTGGGAATCGGCGGTGTTCATCGTCAGTTGTCGGAGGAGCCCTCGCCGGCGGCCGCCTCGTCCTCGGCCTCGACCTTGCGGACGATCTCGATGATGCGGAGCTGTGCGGTCTCGATGTCGCGGAGCTTGAGGGGCCCCATGAAGCCCATCTCCTCCTGGACCGTCTCGGCGGCGCGCTTGGAAATGGCCCCGAGCAACGCGGTCTTGAGGGCGTCGGATGCGGTCTTGAGGGCGATCGCGAGGTCGCGCATGTCCACCTCGCGGAGGACGCGCTGGAGCATGGGGACGTCCAGGTTGGCGACGTCCTCGAAGGTGAACATCTTCTGGCGGATCGCCTGGCCGAGCTCGGGGTTGCGTTCCTCGATGTTGATGAGGAGGGATTTGCTGAAACCCTTGTCGAGGGAGTTGAGCAGGTTGGCGGCGCTCTTGAGGCCGCCGGTCTGGTTGAGGGCCCGGGTGTGCTTGGTGCCGAGCTTGCGGTTCAGGACCTCCACGACCTTCTCGACGATCTCGATGGGCGTGGGAGCGAGGGTGGCCAGGCGTTCGACCACCTGTTCGCGCACCTCGCTGCGGAGCATCATGAGGAGGTTCGAGGCCTTCTCGGGAGGCAGGTAGCTGATGATGAGCGAGATGGTCTGCGGCTGCTCGTGCTTCAGCAGGTTGAACAGCTGACGGGGCTCCAGCTCGACGATCTGGGACATCGAGGACACCGGCGTGCGGGTCGGCGAGACGCGGCTGATGACATTGGCCGCCTTGTAGAGGCCGAGGGCCTTCTCCAGCACCGACTGGGTGAAGTCGATCCCGCCGCGAAGCGAGGTGCTGGCCTCGAGGGCGACGTCGGTGAACTCCTGCAGCACGGCGCCCTGGAGTTCGACGTTCAGCATGCCGACCTTGGACATCTCGGCGCAGATCGCCTCGACCTCGTCGGGCTCCAGGTTGCGGAGGACGGTGATGGCGGTGTCCTCGCCCAGGATGACGAGGAGCATGGCCAGCTTCTGGATCCGCGTGAGCCGGGGGAACTCGGCGGCGGAACTCGGGAGGGTTTCTGGAACAGGTGCGGCCATGGTGTGTTATTTGGCCTTCTCGCCGCCACGGATCATCCAGGTCCGCAGGGCGTGGGTCATGTTGGCCGGGTTCTCCCGGACCAGTTGGGTGAGCATCTCGGTGGTCATGACAAAGGGCTGGACCTCCTCCGACTCGCCATGGCCGTTGGAGCCGCCGTGGCCGTTGCCGTTTCCATGGCCGTTGCCATTGGATTCCCCGTATCCGACGGGGACGCCGATCGGGATGTCGTCCACGGGGGTCTTCTGGAAGGCGCGCCAGAAGGCGACCAGCACGACCAGTCCGACCGCCGGGAACACGGCGTTGCGGGCCAGCTCCATCCAGAAGCGCTGCCTTTCGGTCTTCTGGATCTGGACGGCCATCTCGCGGGCCGGTTCGTCGTTGTAGGCGATTTCCTCGACGGTGAGCTCGTCGACGCGGCCGTCGGCGCCCTTCTCCTGGATGCCGAGGGCCGCCTGGACGCCCCGACGGATCTTCAGGATCTCCTCGGGCGTGCGCGGGGCGGCGACGCGGTTGGTTCCGACGGTGGTGAAGGCGAGCGGGATGAACACGGCGGCCGAGATGCGGCGGACACGGCCCGGGACCTGGTTCTGCGTGATGACGGTCTGGTTGATCTCGTAGGAGTTCTGCGTGATTTTCTTCGCGGTGTTGTTCCGGGTCGTCGGAACGCCCGAGGCGTTGGCCACCTGGTTGGTGTCGGTGTTGGCGTTGGTGGGGGTTCCGGGCACGCCGCCCGAGGCCTGGGTTCCGGTCGTGTTGTCCACCTTCTCGTCGGTGGTGGTCGCGCTGCGCAGGACCTGGCCCTCGGGATCGTACTTGGTCTCGTTGCGCTGCATCGTGGTGTAGTCGAGGTCCACGGCCACCCGCGCCAGCACGCGGCCCGCACCGAAGAACGGCGTCAGCAACGTCTCCGCCTGCCGCGCGAGGTAGCTTTCGTACTCCTTCTTCTGCTTCAGCTGGGTCGCGCTCGCACCGGAGATCGGGTCGCTGTCGGTGTCGTCGGTCAGCAGCGTCCCGAGGTTGTCGGTCACGGTGACCGAGTTGGGCACAAGTCCTTCGACCGCGTTGGCCACGAGGAACCGGATCGCGTTCACCGCGCCCTTGGACACGGGGACGTTTCCGCGGAGCTTGATGAAGACCGAGGCGCTCGGCTTCTTCTGGTACTCCACGAGCAGGCGGTTCTCCGGCATCACCAGCAGCACCTGGGCGGAATCGATGCCGTCGATCGTGCCGATCGTCGAGGAAAGCTCCCCTTGGATCGCCCGGAGGTAGTTGACGCGCTGGACGAAGTCGGAGATGCCGAAGTTGGGCTTGTCGAACAGGGAGAAGCCGGTCGTGCCGCCGGACGGGATCCCCTTCCCGGCGAGTTGGATCCGAAGGCGGTGGACCTGGTCGGAGGGTACCAGGATCGTGCCGTTCCGGGGCGTGTGGGGAACACCCATCTCGGTCAGCGCGGCCGTGACCTTGGCCGCCTCGGTGTCGGAGATGCCGCTGTAGAGGACGGCCTGGTCGACGCGACCGGACCAGGCGACGATGCCGGCGAGGCCGGCCATCACCGCGATGCCGGCCACGACGATCGACACCTTCTGGTTGAAGCCGAGTTCCTTCCAGATTGCGGCCAACTGCTGGCCGAGCTGTGTCAGATTCTTGTTCATTCAGTGGAAAATGGGTTCGGAACGGGAACGGTTCGGCCGGATCAGACCTGCATCCGCATGAGTTCCTGGTAGGACTCGAGGAGCTTGTTCCGCACCTCGACCATGAGCTGGAAGGAGACGCTGGCCTCCTCCATGGCGATCATCGCCTGGTGCAGCGTGACCCCCTGGTTGCCGATGAGGCCGCGGACGGAGTCGCCTGCGGCGGCCTGCTTCGCGTTCACCTCGTCGATGAAGCCTCCGAGGGAATCGGCGAAGGCGTCGCGGCCGGAGACCCGTCCGATCGACGGCAGCCCGATGTTGTTCCCGGAGGAGGTCGAGACCGGCGGTGGAAGGGTCGGGCTCGCTGCGGAGTCGGCCATCTTCGAGAACGCCTTGAGCTGGGCCATTTCGTTCTCCGGAATGATCTTGGAAAGACCTTCGAGTCCACCGCCTCCCTGCCCTCCTCCGAGTCCGGCCAGTCCGCCGAGTCCGCCCTTCTGCAACTGCTCCATGGCACCCTTGGGGAGGGCGCCCTGGCCGCCGGCGGGGCCGGAGAACATGCGGATGGCGGAGAGTGGATCCATGGGGTGGACGGAGTGGGATCAGCGGGTCCGGCGTCAGCGCTTGCCGATCGACATGGCCTGCTGGGCCATCTGCCGGGCGTTCTTCACCACGGCGAGATTGGCCTCGAAGGCGCGGGAGGAGGCGATGAGGTCGACCATCTCCTCGTGCACGTTCACGTTCGGGAGCTTCACGATCCCGCGCCCGTCGGCGTCGGGATGCTCGGGGTTGTAGATCTCCTGGAACGGCCGCTTGTCCTGCTCGATCTTGGAAACCTTCACCATCCGCGATCCGCCGAGGTTGGTGGCGTTGGGGCCGTCGGTGAGGAGCGTCTCGAAGACGACCTGCTGGCGCCGGTAGGGGCCGCCGTCGGCGCCGCGGGTGACCTGGGCGTTGGCGATGTTCTGCGAGACGATGTCGAACCGGGTGTGCTCGGCGTCGAGCGCGGAGGCGGTGCTCTGAATTCCGGGGAGGAGTTGGATCATGGTGGGGCGGGATTCAGGTTCAGCCTCGGCCGGTGATGGCGAGACGCAGCTTCAGGAGGGAACCGGAGACCAGCTGGGTCTCCAGCGTGTGGGCCATGGAGTTCTGGTTCAGGGCCAGCAACTCATGCTCAAGCTTGACGGTGTTGCCGTCGCGGTTGGCGGCGACCGCCTTGGGATCGAGATCGATGGTGGGGCGAAGCGACGCCACACGGCCGACGTCCTCGGACTTCATCGCGGTGGCCAACTCGGTCTGGAAGGTCTGGGCGACGTCGACCCGCTTGTAGGACGGCGTCTCGACGTTCGCCAGGTTGCTGGAGATCGCCTGATGGCGCATGACCGTCGCGTCCAAGAGCTTCTTGGTCGCGACGTAGTTGGGCTGGATGAAGAGGGCTTGGATCATGGAGCCTTCCGTTCGAGCCCGTGGAAGCAACGGGTATGCCGAAGGTTCAGGACGGATCGAAGGGCCCGATTTCCAACCACTTACACCGAACCGCCAGGCCTCGACCGGTGAATAGGTCGAAG
>CAIYXO010000340.1 GCA_903930165.1 uncultured Verrucomicrobiota bacterium
AGGCTGTAGGCACGGAGCAGGTCCAGCTGCTGGCGGGCATCGAGGCGGTTCCAGTCGAGGCGATCGAGTGCGGCGAGCAGACGCGGCTGCAGGGTGGCGTCCGGGGCCGGGTCGGTCGGCTTGCGATGCGGGGCGTCCTTGCCGCTGACGCGGGCGAGGGCCATCGCGGACTGGATGAGGCGGTCGGGGTTGGACTCGGACAGCGCGCGGTCGGTCCAGGCCGACGGTGCCTGCCATTCGAGGGCCACGCGGGCGGCGAAACGGAGCGCGCGATCCTTGCTGCCAAGCGCCTTCCAAACGGTGTCGAGGCTGGCCTTGGACGGGCTTTCGACGAAGCGGCCATGGAGCGCTTCGAGCTCGCGGCGGGCGGCGAGGGCGGTGTTGCGGCGCTTGTTGGCGACGACCGGGGCGGTGGACTCGGTGCCGTTGTAGGTCACCCGGTACAGCGCGGACTGAGTGCGGCGTCCGCCGATGGCGAAGTACATCGCGCCGTCGTTGTGGACGACGATGTCGGTCAACGGCAGCGGGGAGCCGGAGATGAACTCCTCGCGGGTGCCGGTGTAGCCGGCGCCGTCCTGTTTCAGGTGGACGGCGTAGAGCTTGCCGTAGCTCCAGTCGTTGATGAAGAGGGCGTCCTGGTACTTGGCGGGGAACTTCGCGCCGTAGCCGAAGGTGACGCCGGTCGGGGAACCCGGGCCGATGTCGACGACCGAGCCGACGCTGTCGGCATAATAGGCGGGCCACTTGCCGGCGCCGCTGCGCCAGCCGTACTCGCCTCCGCTGACGACATGGTTCACGCGGGTGGGACGGTACCACGGGGTGTTCATGTCCCACTCCATGTCGGCGTCGTAGGTGAACAGTTCACCGTCGCGGTTGAAGGCAGCGTCGTACTCGTTGCGGAAGCCGGTCGCCACCAGGTCCCACTGCTTTCCATCGGGATCCGTCCGGGCGATCCAGCCTCCCGGCGCCAGGACGCCCTTCATGAAGCCGTTGCCATCCCAGAGCCGCTGGATGAGATGATCCTCACCCCAGATCGGGCGCATGTGGGTGGAAGCCATCTCGGTGAGACGGGTCTGGTTCCCGATGACGAGCGTGAGGGACTTCTTGTCCGGCGACAGGAGGATCGCGTGGGGACCGTGCTCGCCACCGCCGTCGAGCTTGCGGAGCAGTTCGACGGAATCGAAGCGGTCGTCGCCGTCCGTGTCGCGGACGCGGTAGAATCCGCGGCCCTGGAGGGTCTCCTCGTTGACCATCACGTAGAGGCTGTCGAAGGCGTACAGGAGGCCGTGGGCGCCGCCGATCTTCAGGTCGATGGTCTCGATGGCGGGTTCCGCGGTCGTTCCGACGGCGGGGAGGGTGAGGCGGTAGAGCTTGCCGTACTGGTCCGAGACGATGAGGCGACCCTTCGGATCGGAGCACATGGAGACCCAGGAACCCTTCTGTTCCTTGGGGACGGTGTAGAGCAGTTCGGCCTTGAACCCGGGCGCGATCTTCAGCGCGTTGACCGGGGTGGCACCTTGGCCGAGGGCGACGACGGAGGCCACGGCGCCGATGGCGGCGGACCAGAGGACGTGACGGGGGGACATGCGCCCAGAGCCTGTTGGAAAAGCGGACTCGGCGACAAGTCCACAGGCGTCTGCGCGCGGAGAATCCAGAAGGGATAACCGGGAACGGCCCCGGGACCGGCACCCCTGCGGAACGATGCAGAAGGGACCACCGCGCAAAGCGGCGAAGCCGCGAAGCCGCTGGGGATCGGGTTGGAAGCGGCAGGAGTCCCGAAGCGGACCGGCAAACCGAACTGGGGGGCGCCATCTCGGAGCCGGATCCGGCGCCCCCTTGGCGGCTTGGCGTTTTTGCGTGCGGTCGGCTTTTGTTCCGATCGAATCGCTGGGGCCCAGGCCGACGATCCGTCAGGCCCTGCCGAGGTTCTTGAGGATCTGCACCGTCGAGTGGGCCTTGTTGAGAGTGTAGAAGTGCACGCCGGGCGCGCCCTCCTTCAACAGTTCCTCGATCTGGCGGGTGCAGTATTCGATGCCGAAATCGATCACCGCGGCATCGTCGTCGCCCAGTTCCTCGAGTCGGGCCAGGAAGGTTTCCGGCAGGCGCGCCCCGCACAGGGCGGTGAACTTCTTGGTCTGGTTCCGGGAAAGCACCGGCAGCAGGCCGGCGATCAACGGGACGTCCACACCCAGCTTCCGGGTGAGGTGATCGCGGAACTCGAGGTAGTCGGCGTTGTTGAAGAAGAGTTGGGTCACGACGAACTGGGCGCCCTGGCGGACCTTGTCGGCGAGGTGGTCCCAATCGACGTGTTTGCCGCCGGACTGGTTGATGTGGCCTTCCGGGAAGCCGGCGGTCCCGATGCTGAAGCCCCCGCGTTCCTTCAGGTAGGCGACCAGCTCCGAGGAGTACCGGAAGCCGCCTTCGGTCTGGACCCATTCACCGCCGCCCGGCGGATCGCCGCGGAGGGCGAGGAGGTTCTTGACTCCACGTCCGGCCGCCTCGTCCACCACCGAACCCAGTTCCGCCCGCGTCGCATTCACGCAGGTGAGATGCATCATGGTGGTCAGGTCGAATTCCCGTTGGATGCGGTCGACGATCCCGATGGTCTTGTCCCGGGTGGTGCCGCCGGCCCCGTAGGTGACCGAACAGTAGTCCGGCTTCGCGGCCACCAGCGCCGGCAGGGTGTTCTGGAAGAGGTTCCGTTCGCCTTCCTCCGTCTTCGGCGGAAAGAACTCGATCGAGAAGGAGGGACGTCCCTTGGCGTGGTTTTCCCGATGGATCTCGTGGATGTGGCGAATCATCGGCCACGACACTGCCGGGGTCGTCCTGAAAATCAATAGTCAAATCAACGAATCAGGATGGGATGATATGTAATGCCTCAAAGGGTATGCCCAGAAAAAGGGAGCGGGGTGAAGGAAGGCGGGCTTGAGTCGGGGCTGGGGACGGACTAGCAACGGGCATGACTCGCCGCCGCTTCATCCAATCGGGCACCCTCGCGTCCGCGCTCAGCTTCGTCCCCACGACCTTCGCACAGGACCGTCCGCTCCGGGTCGGCCTGATCGGTACGGGATGGTACGGGAAGGGGAGCCTGTTGAGGGCGCTGCAGGTGGCGCCGATCGAGGTGGTTCTGTTGTGCGACACCGACAGCCGGATGCTTTCCGAGGCTGCGGAATTGGTTTCCCAGAGGCAGAAGTCCGGAAAGAAGCCGCGTTTGTACCGGGATTTCCGCAAGGCCATCGCCGAGGGGGACGTGGACGTGATGATGGTTTCGACGCCGGACCATTGGCATGCGGTGCCGGCGATCGCGGCGATGAAGGCGGGAATGGACGTGTACTGCGAGAAGCCGACCGGCGTGGACGTGGTGGAGAGCCAGTCCATGGTGGCGGCCGCGCGGAAGTACAACCGGATCGTGCAGGTGAACACCCAGCGCCGCAGCACCCCGCACCTGATCGAGGCCAAGGACGAGATCATCGCCGCCGGCAAGCTGGGCAAGATCCAGAAGGTCGAGATCGGCGTGTGGTGGCACATGCGGAACCGCGACACCTTGGCGACAGCTCCGGATATGGCGCCGCCCGAGACGCTGGACTACGAGATGTGGACCGGGCCGGCGCCGTTGAAGCCCTATTCGAAGATCCATCATCCCCGGGGCTGGCGTGCATTCAACGAGTATGGAAACGGCATCGTGGGAGACATGTGCGTGCACATGCTGGACATGGTGCGATGGCTCCTGGGACTGGGCTGGCCGGAGGAGATCAGCTCCTGGGGAGGCATCCTGAACGACCGGGCGGCGCGGGCGAACATCAGCGACACGCAGACGGCGATCTTCAAGTATCCGGACTTCGACGTGACCTGGAACCACCGGACCTGGGGGCGTTCGCCGGAGCCCGACCCGGACTTCCAGTGGTTCGGCACGATCCATGGGGAGAAGGGCACGCTGAAGTGCAGCGTCTTCAAGTACGAGTTCACGCCGGCCGGCGCCAGCAAGCCGGAGCGGAGCCGGAAGGCGCTGCTGGAGTTCGACAAGTATCCCGAGGACGAGACCGAGAAGGATCTCGAACGCCATGTCGCGTCGGCCATGCGTGGACACTGGAGGAACTTCCTCGAGGCGCGTCAGAAGCGGGGGTCGATGCTGCCTGTGGCCGACATCGAGCAGGCACACATCTCCAGCAGTTCCTGCTTTTTGGCTAATATGTCGATGAAGCTGGGCCGATCGCTCAAGTGGGATCCGAAGGCCCATCTGGTGCTGAGCGACTCCGAAGCCAACTCGTTGTTGGCCAGGCCTTACCGTGGGCCGTGGGAGCACCCGAATCCGGCCACGGTCTGACCCGTTTCAGAGGGGTGTTCCAGTCCCGCGATTCTGATAAATTGTCTCGTTTTTTGCGTCGTGGCGGGCGAAGGATGGTGGTGGTGATCCGTTCCTCTACCCATCCGGCGCCGACCAGTGCCGGTGTTCGTCGTACGCAGATCTTCACGTTGATCGCGATTCTGGTGCCGTGGCTGGGCTTCATCACGGCGGGCGTCCTGGCCTGGAACCGCATCCTGGGGTGGACCGACCTCGCGTTGTTCTTCGTGATGTACCTGATTGCCGGCTTCGGCATCACGGGAGGCTACCATCGGCTTTTCACCCATCGGAGCTTCCAGTGTCCGAGCTGGGTGCGGTTCCTTTTCGGGGTTGCCGGCTCGATGGCGCTCCAGGGCCCGCTCTTCTTCTGGGTGGCGACCCATCGTCGTCATCACCAGTACAGCGACGTGGAGGGTGATCCGCATTCCCCCCATGAGCACGGTGAGGGAATGGTCGGCCTGGTGAAGGGATTCTGGCACGCCCACCTCGGCTGGATGTTCCGTGGCGCCGACGCCATGGCCACCCGGAGTCTTCCCGACCTGTCCCGTGACGGAACCGCCCGCCTGATCCACCGGGGATTCGTGTTCTGGGCATTGGCCGGCATGGCGATTCCGGCGATCCTAGGCGGCCTGATCCAGCAGAGCTGGATGGGAGCTCTCACCGGGTTCCTGTGGGGCGGACTGGCCCGGATCTTCGTCACCCATCACGCCACCTGGAGCGTCAATTCGATCTGCCATCTTTGGGGTTCCCGGGATTTCGCGACCCGCGACGACAGCCGGAACAATCCCGCTGTGGCCCTGGTGTCCCTGGGTGAGGGTTGGCACAACAACCACCACGCCCATCCCCAGTCGGCCCGGCATGGTCTCCGTTGGTTCCAGATCGATCCGACCTGGATCCTGATCTGGACCCTGCTGCGTCTGCGCCTGGCTTCGAACGTCCAGTTGGCGCGTGCCGGAACCGCTCCGGCCTGATTCCCGATCCGGCGGGCATTTTGCCGTCCGCCGAAGCTTCCTGAACCGTTCGGCTTCAAACGAAAGAGGGCGTCCCATGGGACGCCCTTTTCTGTTTCCTCGCCCGACAACCACCCCGGCACCGGGGTGGCGGAGCGATCAAGCCTTGCGGTGGAACGGCTTCTTCACGACTTCCGCCTCGCACAGGCGGCCACGGATCTCGACGGCGAACCGCGTTCCCGGGGCGAACAGGCCCGGCGGGACGTATCCCAGTCCGATGCCCGCGTTCAGGGTGGGACTCTGGGTTCCGCTCACCACGGTTCCCACCGGTTTGCCTTCGTGATGGATGGCGTAGCCGGGGCGGGGCGGGGCGGACTTGCCGGTCATGCGGAAGGCGACCAACCGCTTCGACGGGCCCTGCTCCTTCTGCGCCAGCAACGCGGCGCGTCCGACGAACCCGCCCTTGTCGAAGGCGACGAAGAATCCGAGGCCGGCCTCGATCGGGGATGTCTGCAGGTCCAGTTCGTGGCCGTACAGCGGGAAGCAGACCTCTGTGCGCAGGGTGTCCCGGGCCCCCAGGCCGCAGGGGGTCACCCCCTCGCTGAGGAGTTGCTGCCAGAGGGCCAGGCCTGCGGCGCGATCCACTAGCAGTTCGCAGCCGTCTTCACCGGTGTAGCCGGTGCGCCCCACAAACGCCTGGGCCCCCGCGGCGGCCCCTTGGGCCGTGCCGTTGAGGTTCAGATCGCGGTGGCCAAAGCGGGGTAAGCCGCTGAGGTTTGTGCCGCTGAGGGCTTCCAG
>CAIYXO010000341.1 GCA_903930165.1 uncultured Verrucomicrobiota bacterium
GGCAAACGGCGTGCGGGCCAGTTGCGTCTGCACCTGCTCGACATGGTTGTCGTAGACGTGGCAGTCGCCGCCGGTCCAGATGAAGTCGCCGACATCGAGATCACATTGCTGCGCCAGCATGTGGGTCAGCAGCGCATAGCTGGCGATGTTGAAGGGCACGCCGAGGAACAGGTCGGCGCTACGCTGGTAGAGCTGGCAGCTGAGGCGTCCCTCCGAGACGTAGAACTGGAACAGCGTGTGGCAGGGCGGCAGGGCCATGGCGTCCACCTCGGAAGGGTTCCACGCGGAGACGATCAGGCGTCGGCTGTCCGGATTGCGCCGGATCTGGGCGACCACGTTGTCGATCTGGTTCACCGACCGCCCGTCGGCCCCGCGCCAGTCGGTCCATTGGGCGCCGTAGACGCGTCCGAGGTTGCCATCGGCGTCGGCCCACTCGTTCCAGATGGACACGCCCCGTTCCTGAAGCCAGCGGACGTTGGTCTCGCCGCGGAGGAACCAGAGCAGTTCGAGGATGATGCTCTTGAGGTGGACCTTCTTGGTGGTGACGAGGGGGAAGCCGTCGGCGAGCCGGTAGCGGGATTGGGCGCCGAAGATCGAGTAGGTGCCGGTGCCGGTGCGGTCGGGTTTGAAAGTCCCCTGTTCGAGGACGAGGCGGAGGAGGTCGTGGTACTGGCGCATGGCGGACGGAGCGACTGTTTCCCGTCGGGGAACAGTCCGCAACGCCGGGTTGCCGAGCGTGGCGCCGGATCCGGACCGCAGCTCAGTTCCGGGAAGTGTGGGCTCCGGCCTTCCGACGCCGGTCGAACCACGCCAGGAACGCGGCGCCAAGGCCTGCGGCGGAGGCGGTGGCCATCGGTTCCGGGACCGCCGTGTAGCGGATCACGCTCAATTCGTCGAAGGACGCCGGGCTCCGGGAGAACAGTGAGACCTCGTTGAAGGCCGGGGCGAGCCCGGCGTAGATGGCGGCCGCGGTTCCCGGATTGGCGTAGTCGAACGTCGCGGCGTTCGGATTGAGGTGGAGCGAGGTGGAAACGGCCGTGTAGTCGATGCGCAAGACCACGAGGTTGGGCGCGGAGAGCAGGGTGGAAGAGGAAGAGGCGCCGCCGGAGAGCGGGTTGAGGTCCGTGCCGAGGATCGACCAATAGGAACCGTAGGTGCCGCCGTTGCCGCCGACGCCGCCGGCCAGGGCGCCGTCGTTGAAAAGGCGGAGATTGGGTGTCCCACCGCCGCTGGAGGAACCGAACTGCGCGAGGAATTGGATGTAGACCACGCCGCTGTTCTGGGTGGGAAGCGTGCGGCTGTTCTGGTCGATGTTGTTGCCACCGGACCGCCAGGCGAGGCTGCCGCCGGAAGTGGAAAGCCCAGTGTAGGTGAGTCCGGTGGCGGAGACGTTGAAGCTGGTCCCGGATCCGTAGGTCTGGTTCCACGAGCTGGACCAGCCGGTGCCACCGTTGTTGCCGGTGAGCACGCCGGCGGAGTAGCCGAAGGAGTCCTGGGCAACGACGACTACCGATGCACGCGTCTCCATGGCCGGGAGGAGTGCCGCCGTGAGCGAGCACAGCAACGTGGCGGCAGATGCAAAAAACCGTCGATGTTCGATCACTGGTCGAACATCGACGGTTGTGTGGGCGACTTGAGCGTCGGATCCCGCTTCGGTCAGTCCTTCAGGTTGACCAGCTCCAGCGCCCCGATGCCGCCGGGGTTCCAGGCGGTGAAGAGGATGTAGACCTTGGCGCTCTTTCCCTTGCCCACGATGTACCAGCAGGCGTCATGCATGTGCTGGGCGAACTCGTATCCGAGCTCCGCCTTGGGCTGGATGGTGCTGACCACGGCCTTGGTCTTCAGGTTGATGATGTAGAGCGGTCCGGGGCCGTGGTTCGGGCCTTCGAGACAGGGGACGAGCAGGTAGTCGCCCCAGAGGTCGGTGTCGCAGGCGAGGCTGCCCGGAGGCAACTGATGCACGGCCTGCGTCTTCTTGGTCCTCGGGAGCCATTCATGCACCTGGGCCTCGGGCCGGGCCGAGATGTAGAGCTCGTTCCGCTTCGGATCGAAGGTGATGCCGTGGGGGGTCTGACTCATGGCGTTTCCGCCGTAGAAGTTGCCACGGTAGGCGAACGGCGACGCATCGGCGTCCATGAACCAGTGGCGTCCATAGCCGTCGGTGATCCAGACGGTGTCCTTGCCGGCGAAGGCCGCGTCGGTCGGGGCCCAGCCCTTCTTGTCGGCGTAGGGGCCGCCATCCGGGATCTTGAGCTTCTGGACGTTCTGGAACGAGGTGTCCGAGAGGAGGATCTCGCCCTCGACGTTGTCGGCGGCGACGACCAGCGGGAGCTTGCCCTTGCGCGGAAGGATGTCGGCGCCGTGCAGGTTGCCGGAGGAGATCGACTTGTCGGCGTCGACGACCCAGGAGTCCTTGAGGCGGTTGCTGAACCCGACCCAGCCGACCCTTTCCAGGCCCCAGTAGACGATGTCGCGTTCGGAATCGACGATCAGGGTGCCGTGGGCGCCCTTGACGGACGACTGGGCCGAGGCCGGGACCGGGACCGCGCCCTGCACCGGGGAGAATTTCCAGAAGCCCTGGCCACTGACCTTTTGGCCCGTGGCCTTGGCGGTGGCCTTCGGTGCCTTGACCGGACCCTTCGATTCCACCTGGAAGACGACGGGGACCGGCGTGGCGGGATGATCGTGGCCGGCGACGCCGGACTCGTGGGAGAAGGCGGGAAGGACCGCCGTTGCGGCCAAGGCCAGCGCGGCGAGCGTGTGGGAGGCGTTCATGGTGGCCGGAGGATTTCCTGCCGGCCTGCCGCCTGTCGAGGTCCGAAGGGTGGAACCGCGCCACCACCCACGGTTTGACGTCTCCGCCGATTCCTGCTGTGGTCCCTTCACCCCAGCCCGATTCGAATTCATTCAGACGCGATCCAACGGTCCCGAGAAACCGCTCCTGAAACGCAATCACGTCATGAATTCCATCCGAACCTCCACGGGTCGGGCCCTTCTGCCATTGGGCCTCTTCTCCATCTCCCTCCTCTCCGCCTTGGGCGCCTCGCCTGGGCATGGCCCCATACCGACAACCACGGTCAACCGCTTTCCGATCGACCTCGATGGGGATGGCACGCCGGACTTGGAATGGGTGGAGACCCTTTTCCGGGCCCTGAATCCCCCTCCATTGGGCGGTGGTGTCGAATGGAGTCGCGAACTGACACTGGCGCCGAGGGAAGGCGTGTTCATTCAGGCCGAGTCGGGAACCACCGAGCCGTTGCTGGTTCGTTGGGCGGCACCCGGCAATCCCCAAGGCGAATTCCCCGGCGACACCGCGCAATGGTCGCCCCGTCCGGTGTTCGTCTCCTCGGTGGTGCAGGCGACGTTCTCGGCGCTCCCCGTTTTCATCCCGACGTCCGTGGTCACCGGGACCGTCGCACACCGTGTCCCGACCCGCGAAGAACCCTACCACCTCCGCGTCCGCATTGGATCCGGCGCCGAGGAACGACATGGATGGGTGGCCATCGGATTCCGCGACCTCGGAGGCGGTTTTCCCGAACGGGGACCGGGCAATCTCGAAGTGCGGCTCCGGGGCTTCGGTCTTGGACAACCGGGTGAACCGCCCGCAGTCGGGGTCGGCAATCGGTTCCGTCCCGTGCGGTTCGAGCGTGGTGAAGCCGGCCCACGACTGGTTCTCGACACCTTGGCCCTCTGGAACGGCGTCGAGGCGGCGCCGTCACTCGGTTCCACGAACTGGACCACGGTCACCTCCGCCGAAACGATTGATCCTTCCGTCTCGGCGAGGTTCTTCCGTTTTTCCCGCTGAGCGGGACTTCTGAACAAGGAGTTGCCACCCCAAGGCAACTCGCCGTGGCAGAGAAGCCTTTCGTCGGCCGGCGGTCGCTGTGACAGCACC
>CAIYXO010000342.1 GCA_903930165.1 uncultured Verrucomicrobiota bacterium
AAGGCGGAGATCAACCGCCTCCGTACGGCGATGAAGGAAGGGGCGGAACGGGAAGCCGCGTTGAGCGTGGCCGTCCGGCAGGCCGAGGAGTGGCGTGGACGCTTCCTGCGGGAGAAGTCCGACCTGGAAAAGCGCCTGGCCGCCGCCTTGGCGGCGAACCCGCCCGCCGCGGCGGCACCTTCCGCGGCCATTCCTCCCCCGGCCGTCGCCAAGAACCTCGCGCGACTGGAGTCCAGGGTCCGAGACTTGGAGAAGGAACGGGCCTCCTTGGCCAAGAAGGTCGAGGAACTGACGAAAGCCTCGCAGCAGGGACTCGCGGTCACGCGCGGATGGCGCATGGTGTCCCCACGGGAACGCACGGAGGAATTCCACCGCCTCCGCCGCTGAACCGACAGAAACCGATGTCCAGCAAGTATTTCCAACCCGGCGAGGAACGTGCGGACAAAGTCGTGGACCTCTTCGCCGCGGTGGCCCCGCGTTATGACCTCATCAACGATCTGCAGAGCTTTGGTCTGCATCGGCTGTGGAAGGCGCGGTTGATCCGGCTGTCGGGAGTCCGGCCGGGAGAGGCCGCTTTGGACGTCTGCTGCGGCACCGGAGACGTCACCTTCCGTCTGGCCGAAGCTGGGGCCGAAGCCACCGGAATCGACTTCAGCCAGCCAATGCTGGATGTCGCCGCCCGGCGAGCGGATCGGCTCCCTGGGAATCAGCCCCGGCCCCGCTTTCTCCAAGGAGACGCCTTGAGGTTGCCATTCCCGGACCACCGATTCGATGTGGTCACCATCAGCTACGGACTCAGGAACCTCGCGGACTTCGGAGGAGGACTGCGCGAACTCACCCGCGTCCTCCGCCCCGGCGGGAGGTTGCTGGTGCTCGACTTCGGCAAGCCTTCCTGGGCTCCGTGGCGATGGGTCTACTTCCAGTACCTGCGGTGGATTTGCCCGGTTTTCGGACGCTGGTTCTGCGGCGACGGCGACACCCATGGGTACATCCTCGACTCGCTGCTCGCCTATCCGGCCCAGGAGGGTGTGGACCGGGAGCTCAAGAATCTGGGCTATGCCGAGCGGCGCCGGGTCGAGCTGCTCGGTGGCATGATGAGCATCAATCTGGGCCGGCGGCCGGGCGCCTGAAGGTCGTCGCTGGGGTCTGGAAACGCATCTGGCCGTCCGAGGGCAACCCGGATAGGGTTTTCAGGTCGCTGATGAAGATCCTGTTCCTCAACGGACCGAACCTGAACCTGCTGGGCACGCGCCAGCCGGAGATCTACGGGCGTACCACCTTGGCCGACATCGAGGCCCAGGTGCGGACCCGGGCGGCGATCCTTGGGGTCGAAGTCGAGTTCCGGCAGAGCAACCACGAAGGTCAGCTGGTCGATTGGATCCAGGAGGCGCGCAGCCGTTTCGATGCGATCGCCCTGAACGCAGCGGCCTACACCCACACCAGCGTCGCGCTGAGGGACGCCATCTCTTCCGTCGGGCTGCCGGTCGTGGAACTGCACCTGTCCAACATCCATGCGCGGGAGGAGTTCCGGCACCGGTCCCTC
>CAIYXO010000343.1 GCA_903930165.1 uncultured Verrucomicrobiota bacterium
GGGGTGGTTCTTCTGGACGCTGGCGGAGTTGTTGCCGCCGATGAAGCCGCCCACGGCGAGCGGTCCCTGGGCGAGCGCGTAGACCTTGCGGTCGACGCCGAAGAGCGGCGTCTGGATGAGCACGCCACCCTGGAGGCTCCGGGCGTCGCCCATCGCCGACACGGTGATGTCGATCCGTTGGCCGACCTTGGTGAAGGCCTTGAGGTCGGCGGTGATCATCACCACGGCGACGTTCTTGGCCACCAGCGACTGGGCGGGGAGCTGTTGGCCGAACCTCTGGAGGAGGTTGGCGAGGCTCCGGAGCGTGTAGACCGGGTTCTTGTCGCCCTCGCCGGCAAGGCCCACGACGAGGCCGTAGCCGACCAACTGGTTGTCCCGGGCCCCGGAGATCATCACCAGGTCCTTGAGACGGGCTCCCATGGCGGCCGCCGGCCTTTGGAGAAGCAGGGCGGACGCGAGGGAAAGCATCAGGAATGGAAATCGCATGGCTGGGAGATTCGGGGCCGATGGCACGGGCTCAGAACGGGGTGACCTTCTCGAAGATCTTGGTGAACCAGCCGCGTTTCTGACTGTCGGTCACGGTGCCCTTGGAGACGAACTTCAGGTTCGCGTCGGCGACGTTGTAGCTGAACACGGTGTTGTCGGGCTGGATGTCCTCCTGCCGCACCACGCCTCGGAGGATGGCCTCCTGCTGTTCGCCGGCGACCATCGTGCTCCGGCGCCCCTCGAGGACGAGGTTGCCGTTGGGAAGCTGTTCGGCGACCCGGACGGCGATGCGGGTGTTGATCCGCTCGGAATTCGCGATGCTTCCGCCGCCGTCGAAGCTGTTGTCGGAGTTCATCTGCATCGCCGGATACTTCCCGCCCCGGGTGAGGAAGCGGTCCTGGGCGGCACCGAAGAGGAAGCTGGAGATGCTCGCGTTGATGCCGGTCTTCTTCGCGGTCTTGGTGTTGTTGGCCTTGTTGGCCTCGTTGCTCTCCTGGACGACCACGGTAACCAGGTCGCCGACCTTGCGGGCGCGGGTGTCTCCGAGCAGCGACGGGGCGAGATCCTCCCGCCACATGGATCCTCCGGCCGCGCCGGTGCTGACGACGAAGGCGGTGGAGATCAGCAGCCCGAGGACAAGGGTCCCACGGAGCGGGCGGTGTTGGTGCGGTTTCATGGGAAGGGTTGCTGCGGCGCAGCGGTCAGAGGGCGACCACGACCAGGTTCTCGTCCTCGACGCGGCCGCGGAGTTCCTTGCGGGACCTGACATTGCGGACGCGGATGGTCTGTCCGGGGACACCGTCCTCGAGGGCTTCCACCTTGGTGGTGATCTCCATGAGGCCGCTGCGGACGACCGCGTCGATCTGGCGTCCGCGAAAGACCACCGAACGCAGCCTCAAGGAACGCCGGCTCAGGTGCTGGCCTGGATTGAGGCTCTCGGCGAACTCCCAGGAACCCGCCTCGGTCGGAAGCGCGGGAAGCGCGTCGCGCAACGAAAGGATGTCACGGCGTTCCATCGTCAGCTCGGCCTCCCCCAAGTTGGAGCCGCGGCGGACGGGTCCGGCGGCGACGTGGACGTCCGCCCAGACGCGGATGGAGACCGGTTGGGTCCATTCGCCGATGACCTCCTCGCCGGCGCGGAGCTGGAAGCGGAGCGAGAGCACCGGGGACAACCCCTGCGAAGGGCGGTCCACGAGGCGGGCCTCGTAGTTCTCGTCGGCAATCTGGACGGTCCTCCACGGCCGGGTCAGGCGCACCTCGACCTCCCCGCGGTCGCGGGCATACAGGCGCTGCAGTTCGGCGGTGAGGCTGTTGCGCACCTCGGTCTCGTCGAGATCCCTCATGCGGCGCGCGACGCGTGCGGCGCCGGGGCCGGCCCAGTTGGTCGGGACCGATCCGACGCCGGAGGAGGCCAGGACGCCGAGCACCTGCTCCCTCGGAACCAGGAAGGTGGCGCCGGGAGGAGGGGAATTCGTGATCCGGATCCGAGGCAGGTCCGGGACGCCAGCAACGAGGTCGGTGGTGAACACGCCGCCGGACTGGACGGAGATCTGGGGACGCAGGGTCGCGGCAGGCTGTTCGGCCCGGACGTTCCGGGAGGCCAGCGCCAGCGCGAGCATCAGGAAGAGAGGTTTCATCGGCGCAGGCTGTTCGCGATTCCCATCATCTCGTCGGAGGACTGCACCGCCTTGGAGTTCACCTCGTAGGCGCGCTGGGCGACGATCATGTTCACCATCTCGTCCACGACCTTGACGTTGGACATCTCGAGGAAGCCCTGGGCGAGGCCGCCGAAGCCGTTGGCGTTGGGGTCGCCGCCCTCGGCCTGGCCGGAGGCGAGGCCTTCGCGGTAGAGGTTGCCGCCCAACGGGGTGAGCCCGGCCGGGTTGGCGAAACGGAAGAGCTGGAGCTTGAAGGTCTGTTCCACGCCCGGCCCCTTCAGGGTCACGTTGCCGTCGGCGGAGATGTTGATGTCCGTGGTTCCGGGGGGAACCGCCTGGAATCCGCTGCCGAGCTTGCCGCCGTCGGTGGTGACCCAGTTGCCGGTCGAATCCAGCTTCAGGGCGCCGTCACGCGTGTAGGCCTTGGAACCGTCCGGGAGGTTCACCTCGAAAAAGCCGTCCCCGGTGATGGCGACGTTGTAGTTGTCGCCGGTCTTGGTGAGTTCGCCGGTGGTGAAGAGCTTGGTGGTGGAGACAAGACGTGAGCCGTGTCCGATCTGGACGCCGGAAGGGGAGAGGTTCCCGTTGCCCTGGTCGGCGCCCGGGGGCTTCTCGCTCTGGTAGAGCAGGTCCTGGAACTCGGCGCGGCTGCGCTTGAAGCCGGTGGTGTTCACGTTCGCGAGGTTGTTCGCGATGACCTCCAGGTTCTTCTGCTGGGCCTGCATGCCGGTGGCGGCGGAGTAGAGGGCTCGGATCATGGCTTCAGTGGATCAGGAGTTGGGACCACCGAGTTCGGTGATCGTCTTGCCCATGCGTTCGTCCTGGGCGTGGATGACCTTCTGGTTGGCCTCGAAGAGCCGCATCGCGTTGATCATGCTCACCATCTCGCCGACCGCGGAGGTGTTGGCCATCTCCAGCATGCCACCGCGGACGGACGGATTCGGGACGTCCACGATCTTCATTCCGGCGCTGCTGGCCTTCCAGAAGCCGCCGCCGGCCGGTGTCAGCAACGAAGGATCGCCCACGTCGACCACCTTCAGGCGTCCACGGGAGTCGGCTCCCTTGCTGACGGTTCCGTCCTTCGCGATGGAAATCTCACCGGGGGTGTTGCGGTCGAACTGGAACGAACCGCCGTCGCCGAGGACCGCGTAGCCTTCCTTGGTGACCAGCTGGCCGTTCGAGTTGAGGGAAAAGGATCCGTCGCGCGTGTAAACCGACTCGCCGCTCGGAAGCTGGACCTCGAAGAACCCCTTTCCGTCGATCGCGGCGTGGGTCTTCACGTCGGAAGGCTGCATCGGTCCCTGGGCGAAAACCGTCGAGGTCGCCGCCCGGGGCATGATGTACTTCTGTCCCTTGGCCGCGTCCTGCGGCATCAGCCCGGACTCGAATGCGGCGAAGGACATCTCGGTCCGCTTGAAACCGGGAACGGAGGAGGCGGAGAGGTTCTCCGAAATCACCTCCTGCCATCGCGCGTTGGCACTGAGTGCCGCTGCGGCTTGATACATCCCGATGTTCACGCATGCCTCGAAGCATCGAGGGTGCCAATGGGAGACGCTTCTGAGCCACGCGTTGTCCATCAACCACTTGCATATCAATCACCAAGGTTGAATCCCCCTCGTCGGCCGTGGACAGGACGTTTTTGCCGATCCCGCTTGGACACATCGGTTGTCCCGACATACTGCGCCCATCCATGAAACCGGTGATCCTGCTGATCCTGTTTTCCATTGGGCTTCGGGCCTCCGATCCCGGCGCGCCGATGGGCCATCTGGGGCTGCGGACCAACGACGTCATTGCGGTGGTGGGTGGAGGAAGCTCGGTGGCCCTGGCCAGGACCGGACACCTGGAGACCGTGATCACGGCGGGACACCCGGGGCATCGGCTGCGGTTCAGGACTCTGGCCTGGGAGGGCGACACCGTTTTCGGACAACCGCGTGAGATCAACTACCCTGCCCTGCCCAACCAGATCCGCGACTGCGGGGCCACGGTGACCCTGATCGATTTCGGGCAATCCGAATCGTTCCGGGGAACCGCGGGACTGGATGCCTTCCGGAGTTCGCTCCACCGCCTCGTCGAGGAGTTGCGTTCCCTCACCCCGAGGCTGCTTCTGCTGACGCCTCTGCCGCCGGTCGGATCCTCCCCCGCGTCCACGGAACCCTATGCCGAAGCCGTGCGGGCCGAGTCCGCGGCTTCGGGGATCCCGCTACTCGACCTTCACCGAGCGGCCCTGGAACTTCCGGCGGTCGCACCGGGAGACGGCCATGTCGAAGGAAGGGTCCCTTCTCCCGAACGGTTGGGACGCATCATCCTCCGGGCGTTTTCCGGACGGGAGCCGGGCTTGCGGAGGCTGGGGATCCGCGCCGACGGCAGCTTCGCGGACGCCGACTGGGAGGCTTTGCGCCAGGCGGTCCAGGACCGCAACCGGCACTGGAAGCGGTTTGTCCGGCCGACCAACTGGGCCTTCCTCGGAGGCGACCGCACCGAGCAGCCTTCCAGCAGGGATCATCGTGATCCCTCGGTGCGGTGGTTTCCGGAAGAGATGAAACAATACTTTCCCCTGATCGAGGCCGCCGACAGGGAGATCCAAGCAAGGGCGGCCGCCACCGCCGCCAACTGGACCGCGCGCTGAACCGGAGGACATGCCATGATGAATCGCCCTGTTCCCCTGATCCTCGGCACGGTCCTGGTCTCCCGGATCCTGGCCGCCGGTTCCACATCGTCGGCTTCGGAACCGGATCCGGAAGTCGCGGCCCTTCGGGTGTTGCCCGGGTTCCGGATCGGGCGCTTCGCCGACGAACGTCTGGGAGTCGTCAAGCCGACGCAGGTGCGGTTCGACGGCGACGGCCGGATGTGGGTGGCCACGACCACCAGCTATCCCCAGCTCCGGCCGGGAGAAGAACCCCGGGACAAGATCGTGGTGCTCGAGGACCGGGACCGGGACGGAGTCGCCGACACCTCCCACGTCTTCGCCGACGGCCTGCACATTCCCCTGGGACTGGAACTTGGCAACGGCGGCGTCTATGTCGGGGCGGCGGACGAGTTGTTGTTCCTGCGGGACACCGATGGAGACGGCAAGGCGGACGAGCGTCGGGTGATCTTCAGCGGATTCGGGACGGGCGACACGCACCAGACGTTGAACTCGTTCGCCTGGGGACCGGCCGGCGAGCTGATGATGAGCCAGGGACTCCACGCCTTCAGCCGCATCGAGACGCGGCACGGCAACGTGACCCTACATCAGGCCGGCATCTGGCGGTTCTGGCCGGCGAACGGCCGGCTGGAGCCCTTCTGGGACGGGGCGATGGGGGCGCACAATCCGTACGGCACCGCCTTCGACGCCAGCGGCCGGCCGCTGGTGTTCGCCGGCAATGGACATGGCATCTATGACCTCGCCCCGGCCCTGCAACCGACCGACCACTTCCTGTTGCACCCGCCGGTGTGGAGCGAGGGACGGAAATTCGGGGGCGTGGACGTCTCGGACAACTCCCATTGGCCCGAATCGCAGCGCGGCGAGTTCATCGCCGGCGGCTACCTGCAGAACACCGTGGAGCGGTTCCGGATCTCCGCCGACGGATCCTCGGTGAGGCCCGTGCGCCTTCCACCGCTGGTGGAGAGCACCAACACCGCGTTCCGCGTGGTGGATCTCCGGTTCGGGCCGGACGGCGCACTCTATCTCTGCGACTGGTTCAACCCGGTGATCGGCCACTACCAGACCAGCTTCCGGCATCCCGACCGCGACAAGACCCATGGCCGGATCTGGCGGGTTTCGGCCGAAGGATCCACGCCATTGCGGCCGCCTGCGCTGGAGTCGGCCGAGGTGAAGCTTCTCCTCCAGGAGCTCTTGTCGCCGGAACGTTGGAACCGCCAGCAGGCGGCCCGGGTTTTGCGGGGTCGCCCGGCGGAGATCGTACTTCCCGCCCTCGACGTCTGGATCGGGACGGCCGACTCGGAAACCGTGAGGGATGACAGGATGGGCGCGGCGGTGGAGATCCGGACCGCGTTCAACCGGACCGAAACCGGCACCTTGGACAGGCTCGCCCGGTCGGGTGTGTCCCTGCACCGGATCCGTGCGGCACGACACACGGCGCGGGGAAACGAACCGGTTACAGCATCCCTGCCCCGGCTGGCGCGCCTCGCCGCGGACCCGGATCCGCAGGTGCGCCTGGAGGCGGTGGTGGCCTGTTCGTGGATCCAAGACGGACGCGCGATCGAGGCCGCGGCCATCGCGGCGGATCGGCCGATGGACACGGCGCTCCGCTACGCCTTCATCCAGTGCGTCCATGCGCTCAAGCCCTGGTGGCGGCCGCTCCAGGCCGAAGGTCGGTTGACCTTCCAGGGGAGCGAGCCCCGACAACTCGCCTTCGCGGCGGCCGACCGGACGCAGGAGACCGTCCAACTCGCCGCCGACCGTCTGAGGCGGATCGCCGAAGTGGCGCTCGATGACGATGTGCAGTGGTCCTTGGTGGAGACGTTGCTGGCCGGCGGCGACGCGAGGAGTCAGACCGTGCTGTTGCAGCCCCGCAGCTTCACCGTCGGTATCACCTACCATCCGGATCGCCATGCGGCGGCGCTCCTGCGGCTCGCGGAAAATCCGGCGCCGGAAGGTCTCGCCCTGGAACCCCTCCGTTCGGCGGCCCGCGCACTCCTGGAATCCAAGTCGCCACCGGTCCAAGCCGCGGCCGCCCGATGGGTGGGACGCTGGCGAATTCCCGGACAGGAGGGTTTCCTGGAAACTATGGCGGACGACACCGGCGTGCCGACGACGGTTCGGGCCGGAGCCGTCTGGGCGGTCGGGACGATGGGTGGAACGGCGCAGCAGGCGCGGCTGCGTCGGATCGCCATGGAGGGATCCGACGAACTCCTGGTCGCCGTCGTCGAGGCCATGGCCCGCATCGATCTGGCGGAGGCGGTCGCACTGACGACGGAACGTCTGTCGAAACCGGTGGATGAGGCGATGGTCCTCGGACTTTCCCGGGAACTCCTGCGACACGGCTCGGGCGCGGTCCTCCTGGCCGACGGCTTCCGGACGCGCATCACGCATCCGACCGCGGCGCAGGCGATCCAAGGATTCCTGGCCCGTTCCGGAAGGACGGAACCGGCTCTCGTGCGTGCCCTCGGGAACCGCGGCGCCGGCTTGGACAATCCTCTGGCCCTGTTGACGGAAGGACCGGACCGGGAAGCATTTCTCCGTGAGGCACGCATCGAGGGCGACCCGGACCGCGGCCGCCGGATATTCCAGGGGGCCGAGCGGGGATGCGCTTCGTGTCATCCGATCGGGGGCGGAACCCAGGGGTTGGGTCCCGACCTTTCCGCGCTGGGAACGGCCCAGAATCCGGGCTTCATCCTGGGAGCGATCCTGCAGCCACAAAAGGAGGTCAAGGAAGGGTTCACAGCGTGGACTGTTGGGCTCAAGGATGGAACCAGCCGCCAAGGACGCCTGATCCACGAATCCCCGGAGTTGGTGGTCCTGTTCGATGCCGCCGAACGTCGGGAGGTCCGGATCCGGAGATCCGAGATCGACGAGCTGCGCTCCGTGGGCTCGATCATGCCGGAAGGGCTTGCAGACGGACTCACCCGCGAGGAACTCCGGGACCTGATCGCGTTCCTTTCCCGGCTGGGGCGGCGGGACTGAGCCGGACCCGGACGCCCGGATTCGGGAGGGGCGCCCAGGGAAACGGACGGAATCCCGGCCGGGTACAAAAAAGAGGGCGCCCGAAACGGGCGCCCTCTCTGTAAAGGTGCGGCGATGGCCTATCCGATCGAGGGCATCTCTCCGGCGGTGAGGTCGATCGCCGGAGCGGGTTCGTCCTCGGGGATCTCCACCAGCGCCTTGACCCGGATGTTCCGGTGAAGGTCGTAGCCGGATCCGGCCGGGATGATGTGACCCATGATGACGTTCTCCTTGAAGCCCCGGAGGTAGTCCTTCTTGCCGTTGGTGGCCGCTTCCGTGAGGACGCGGGTCGTGTCCTGGAAGGACGCGGAGCTGAGGAACGACTCGGTCTCGAGGGAGGCCTTGGTGATGCCGAGGAGCACAGGGGCCGCCTCGGCGGGCTTGCCACCCATCTTCTCGACGCGGTCGTTCTCTTCCTCGAACACCAGTTTGTCGATCTGCTCGCCCCACAGGAAGATCGTGTCGCCCGGTTCGGAGATGCGGACCTTGCGGAGCATCTGACGGATGATGATCTCGATGTGCTTGTCGTTGATCGTGACGCCCTGGAGTCGATAGACCTCCTGGATCTCGTTGACGAGGTGCTCCTGGAGCTCGTGCGGACCGCAGACGTCGAGAATCTCGTGGGGAACCACGGGACCGTCGGTCAGCTGCTGGCCCTTCTTCACGAAGTCGCCCTTGTACACGATGATGTGCTTCCCGATGGGGATGAGGTGTTCCTCCTCCGAACCGGTCTGCTGGTCCTTGACCAGGACGCAGCGCTTGCCACGGACGGACGAAC
>CAIYXO010000344.1 GCA_903930165.1 uncultured Verrucomicrobiota bacterium
GAAAGAACAAGGCCGCCTTCGTGAGAAGGCGGCCTTGGAAATTGGTTGCGGGGCTAGGATTTGAACCTAGGACCTTCAGGTTATGAGCCTGACGAGCTACCGGGCTGCTCCACCCCGCGATCAGTGGAGGGACAAGCTATCGAGTCAGGTGCCTCGATGCAAGAGGCATGTGGAAATAAGTGCGCTCGAGATCAGGATTCCGTCTCGCCGATTCGGGTCCAGCCCAGGGCGTGCCCGAGTCCCCGGTAGCGTTCCGGGTGACAGGTCAGGATGAGCACCTGGAGGCGATCCTTCCGCGCCTCGAGCAGGTCGTGCAGCCGTTCTTGGCGGATCGGGTCGGTGTTGACGAGCACGTCGTCGAGCACCAGCACCTGGGGTTCGTCGCGGGAGAGTTCCTCCGCGACCGCCAGGCGGAGGCAGAGCAGCAGCTGTTCGCGTGCGCCCTGGGAGAGCTGGTCGAAGGAATGGGCCGCATCCCGGCTGGAGCCGATGCCTGCGACCCGGAGCTGCTCATCCAGGAAGATGTGCCGGTCGGGCACCCTTGAAACCTCCGCGAAGGAATCGGACAGCCGCCGTTCCAGCGGGGCGAGCACGGCGCGGATCGCGGCGGCTTTCCGACGCTCGATGAGTCCATGGGCGATCCTCGCGGCCACGGAACGGACACGGATCGAATCCCGCCGCATCCGGACTTCTTCGCCGCGTTCCGCCAGTTCGGTTTCGCGGGAGAACAGACCCTGGCCGCCGAGGGCCTCCAGCTGTCCGCGGGTCCGGTCCCTTCGCGCCCGCCGTTCATGCAACGCCTCGTTCACCTGCAACAGGGCGGCCTGTGCGCGACGATGGCGGTCGGCGAGGCGGTCGGAATCCGGCGGCAGGGCGGCCCGGGCGGCCAACACACGCGCCTCCGCCTCGGCGAAGGCCAGCCCGGCCTCGGACCGTGCGGCGTCGGGGCCTTTGGGAAAACGCGCCTCCACCGCCGAAGCCTCCGCCGCCGTGGCCCGGGCACGGGCGCGGTGTTCCGCGGCGACACCGGCCGAATCCCGCTGGCGCTGCGCCAGCTTCCGATCCTCGTCGGCACAGTCCCGGACATCCTGGGCCAACATCCGGATCCGGGATTCGCCCACCGCGATCTCGGCGGTCAGCGAGGTCTCCAGTTCCTCCAGTTCTGCGCGGGTCCGCGGAAAACCCGGTTCTCCCTCGGGCAGCTTGGACTGGGCGACTTCGGCCCGGCGGGCAGCACCTTCGGCCGCCTCCCTCAAAGCCGCCAAGGAACGGAGTTCCCCGAGATGGGGCTTCAATCCCTCCAGCGCGGCCTGGGTCCGCAGGTCGAGTTCCCGCCGGCGTTGGATCGCTTCCCGAGCCTCTTCGAGCGAGCCGACTCCCGTTTCCGTCCAGACGGCGGCCAGTTCCGACTCGGCAGCGGAGAGGCGGTCCGCGGCGTCCTGCGCCTCGAGGGCGCCGGACTGGACGATGACCGTTCCCCAGCCCAGCAACCGGAGCTCGACCCGGCGTGGACGGTGTACGCGGAACTCGGTTCCGGGTTCCAGCGGCTGCTCCGGTCCCGAGTCGACCGCC
>CAIYXO010000345.1 GCA_903930165.1 uncultured Verrucomicrobiota bacterium
ACCCGTGGCCTTTCCTGCGGCAAGCCGGCTTCCCTTCCACCGTCCGCCGCGGCACGCTGGGTCCATGAGATCCCTGAGTGTGCGACGTTTCCTCACCGGACTGGCGGCCTCCGTTTCGATTCTGGCGCTCCACGCCGCCGGGGCGGACGACGGCTTCTCGCCCCTGTTCAACGGCAGGGACCTCTCCGGCTGGGTGAACGTGAACTGCGCGCCGGAGACCTTCACGGTGCGGGACGGGATGATCCACTGCGATGGGATCCCGACGGGCGCCCTCCGCACCACGCGGCAGTACGAGAACTTCGAGCTCGAACTGGAATGGCGCCACCTCAAGGCGGGCGGCAACGCGGGCGTCTTCATCTGGGCCGGTCCGATGCCCGCGGTCGGCCAACCCTTCCTCCGCGCCATCGAGGTGCAGGTGCTCGACCACGGCTACGGGAAGTCCGACTGGTTCACCACCCACGGCGACGTCTTCCCCATCCACGGCTCGCGGATGAAGCCCTTCTCCCCGAGCAACGGCGACCGCAGTTTTCCCAAGGAGATGAGGAGCCATGGAGCGCCCGAGTGGAACCGGTACCGCATCGTGGCGACAAACGGCGTGCTCCGCCTCTCCGTGAACGGGGCCGAGGTCTCCGGCGGCACCGGGTGCACGTGGCGCAAGGGCTACATCGCCCTGGAATCCGAGGGCGGCCAGGTCGACTGGCGCCATCTCCGGATCCGCGAGCTGCCCTCCACCGGCGCCGGCCCTGCCGATTCCGCCCCGGAAGCCGAGCCCTGGCGTTCGCTCTACGACGGACGCGGGCTCCGCGGTTGGACGCCTTCCCCGGGAGCCGAGGCGGTCTGGGCGGCCGAGGACTGGACCCTGCGTTCCGCGGCGAAGGCCGCGCCTTCCGCGGTGCTCCGTGGCCCGGTGTGTTCCGGTGCCACCCGGATGGTGTTCGACTGGAAGTGGGACGCGGAGCCTGCTTCCAAGGTTCCGCCACTATCCCTGTCCGTCGCGGGTGCTGAGCCGAGCGCGCTTCCGCCGATGCCGAAGGCGCGTTCCAAGGATTGGAACCGGCTAGAACTGCGACGGGTGGACGGGCGGCTCGAACTCATTCTCAACGGCGAACCCGCCGGTGAAGTCGTGGCCCCCGCCGGGGACTTCACCCCGGTCCTTGTCCCGGGCCCCGTCCTCACCCGTCTCGCGAGCCTCTTCGTCCGCTGATTTCGGTGGGTGTCCGTAGCCCGTAGCCGAGGCCGCCAGGCCACGGACCATCGCCGCCGATTCGGGTGTTTCCGCGCAGAGAACTGAAAACGAGAAACTGAGAACTTCTCCGGATCTGCCACGGAGCCACGGAGGACACGGAGACGTAGTCAGTGGTTCGTAGCCCGTAGCCCGTAGCCGTGGCTGCCAGGCCACGGACCATCGCCGCCGATTCGGGTGTTTCCCCGCTAAAAACTTGAAACTCCTCCGGACTGCCCCGAAGGCCGGGAGGTCACGGATGCATTGTCGGTCCTCAGTTGCCGGTGGCCGGACGCAAGTAGACCGGGTTCGAATAGAGCCACGGCCGCACTTCTCCGCCGAGGTCGAACCAGAGCTCGACCCGGTACACTCCGGGACCCGCGGTCTCGTGACGCAGCGAGTAACCTTCTTCCAGCGCCACCTGTAGGCCGTCCCGTATCAGGCGGATCTTGGCCGGAAGCGGCGATTCCACCCTCAACACGGTCCCGGCTGTCCACGGCCGTTCGTCGCCCATCCGCAGTCCGTCCGTGCCGCCGAACTCGAAGCCCGTCGGATCGGCCATCCAGTCGTGGCTCACGTACGCCCGTCCCGCCTTCACCGCGGTGCGCAGCGCGGGTTCGGTCTTCTCCGAAGCCAGCACGTGGGTGCTCACGTTCCTCAGCGATCGTTCGTACGGATCGAAGTCGAGTCGCACCACGACGTCCCCCGGCTTGTGGCCCGCGAGCAGCCGCCGCAACGCCGGCCGCAGCAGGGCCTTCACCTTCCGCATGTCCTCGTCCTTGTCCACGACCGTCCCGATCAACGCCGTGTCGTCGTCCAGCTTCTTCACGAGGAACACCTGGTTGTGGTGGCAGTCGTTGGCGGCGACCCCGGTGAAACGGCCCGTGGCGGTCGCCGCGTCCCATTTCTCCAGGTAGGCCTGCGGATAGGCGGCCTGGCCCGCGAGGCACGCGTCGGGATACCGCCGGAGCAGGTCGGCCAACTCCACGACCTGTTCCGGGTCCGTCAGACGGAGCACGAGCTTCAGGATCCCTGTGAAGTCCCGTTTGGCGTCGTAGTGACGGTTGTAGATCTCCAGTCCGGTGAGGCCGTCCATCGGATGGTCCGGACGTTCCTCGATGTGCGAGAGGAAGATCAGCCCGTCCCCCCGGTTCACCGTGCGGACGAACTCGGGGATCGGCTCCTGCATCGACTGGAACACGGAGCGTTCCGGGCTGACGAGGAAGCCGCGGCACTCGGACCCCGGGATGAACAGCACGCCGTCGCGCAGGCCGCGCCATCCGTCCATGAAGTCGCGCGGAGGGCGGAAGTGGTCGGAGAGGAAAAGGACGTCGACGCCGACCGACCTGGCGGCCGCCAGGATCTCCTCGGGCGTGCCGCCGGTGTGGGTGGAGTCGCCGGCGTGGGCGTGGAAGTTGCACCGGAGGTCGAGCAGCCCGTCGGTGCGGCGGATCTCGCGCCGCCGGCGTGCCAGCGAATCGACCGACTCCTGCACCGCGGAAAGGCGCTCGCGATGAAGGCGGTCGTTCGGTGACCAGCGGGGTTCGGCGAGCGGCTCGGAGGCGAGGGAGGACGCCGCGGCGAGAAGCAGCGCGGGCAGGAGCGGTGCGCCGTCGTGGAACCGGGGTTTGTGCGGATTTCGCCTCATGGCCGGAAGGGAACTCCGCCAGTGAAGCCGGCGGAAGCTCCCGAAGGAAGCCGGGGATCGAACCGGCTCAAGTGGATCGCCACACGTCCCGATGGATGGGGAGAACCGCCCGACGCCGACGGCCCCACCACGGGGCACGGGTCGTCGGGGCCCCATCGAACCGTGCTGGAAAGCCGCGGAAAAATTGACGAAGCGGAACAGGTATCCCGCCAGCGTTCCGTCCTGCCCGGACCGGATCCGGTCGGCGGCCGAAGCCGAACCGCCGTGTCCACCCCGTTGCACGACCCCGCCGAACTGCTCGATGCCGTCGGGCGTTCGGCCGGTGTCGGCGTCTGGTCCTACGACTTGGACTCCGGGGACCTCTACTGGTCGGAACAGACCCGCCGCATCCACGAGGTGCCCGACGACTTCGTGCCGACGCTGGACTCGGCGATCGCCTTCTACACCGCTTCCAGCCGGAGGCTCATCCGTGAGGCCGTCGGGAAGGGCATCCGTGAGGGGATCCCCTGGGACCTGGAACTGGAGCTGGTCACGGCGCGCGGGCGGCAGGTGTGGGTCCGTTCCGCGGGCCACGTGCGGCGCGAGGCGGAGCGTCCGACCCGGCTCTACGGCAGCTTCCAGGAGGTGACCGCGCGCAAATGCGGCGAACTCATCCTGCATGAGACCGTGGAGAGGAACCGGGCACTGTTGGCAGCGATCCCGGACCTGCTCTTCCGCGTGGATTCCGCGGGCCGCTACCTCGAATGCCACGCCGGCGACCCGGAGCTCATGCCGGTGGATCCGGACACGATGCTGGGGCGTTCGCTCCAGGAGGTCCTCCCCCCGGAGGTGGCCGAACTCTGCATGCAGGCGGTCTCCCAGACGGTGTCCGACGGCGAGAACCGACAGATCGAGTACCAGCTGGAGCTGCCCGGCGGCTCCATGTGGTTCGAGACCCGCATCGTGCGGGTTTCCGCGGACGAGGTGCTCGGGATCGCCCGCAACATCACCGGCCGCCGACAGGCCGAGCAGTCGATGCAGGAGGCGCTGATGCAGTTGGAGGAGGCCACCGGCCGCGCCAACCAGTTGGCGATGCAGGGCCAGTTGGCGAGCGCCGCGAAGAGCGAGTTCCTCGCGTCGATGAGCCATGAGATCCGGACCCCGATGAACGGCATCGTGGGCTTCACCAACCTCCTTCTCGACACCGACCTCTCCCAGGAACAGCGGGACTACTCCGAGACGATCCGCCGCAGCGGCGAGACCCTCCTTTCGCTCATCAACGACATCCTCGACTACTCGAAGATCGAGGCCGGCAAGCTCACCCTCGAGATGGTGCCCTGCGACCTCAGGTCCGGGTGCGCCGAGGTGGTTGAGCTCATGGCCGCGCAGGCGGCGGGCAAGGGGATCGAGCTGGGACTGCTGGCCGATCCGGTCGCGCTCAACCTCACCGCGGATCCGGGCCGGGTGCGCCAGGTGCTCTTCAACCTCATCGGCAACGCGATCAAGTTCACCCAGCGCGGCGAGGTCGTCGTCGCCGCCTTCCGGGTCCCGGGCGACCAGGACTCTCCTCCCCGCTTCCGCGTCGAGGTCCGCGACACCGGCATCGGGATCCCGGAGTCCAAGGTCGGACTGCTCTTCCAGAAGTTCGTGCAGGCCGACACCTCCACGACCCGCCGGTTCGGCGGCACCGGCCTCGGCCTCGCGATCTGCCGCCAGCTCATCTCCATGATGGGCGGCGAGGTCGGCGTCACGAGCGTCGAGGGACGCGGATCGACCTTCTGGTTCACGCTTCCCGCCGGGGACGAGATCGCCGCCTCCGGACCTGCCGCCGGTGCCGACCTGCCGGTGGCACGCGTCCTCCTGTTCGTCCCGCCCGGTGTCCACAGGGAGTCGCTGCTCCAGCTGCTCCGCCATTGGAGGATCGACCACGAGGTCGCCTGGGACGCCTCTGCCGCCATGGCCGCCCTTCACCGACGTGATCCCGGCCGGATCCCCTTCACCGCGGTCCTGCTCCTCGACGCCGAGAAGTCCGACGGCTCCGAGGCGGCGTTTGTCCGCGGACTCCGTGATGCGGTCGGGAAGGCCTGTCCGAGGATCATCCGCCTTTCCTCCGGGGCCATGCGCGACCGTTCGGAGCTGAAGTCGTTGGTCGACGCCACGGTGCCGAAGCCGCTGGTCCGCCCCTCGGCCCTCATCCCCGTCCTGCTCGAAGGCGTTGGCGGCGACGAGTTCTCCGAACCCGCAACCGCCGTCGAGGCCCCGGCGCCTTCCGGGATCGAACCGGCACAGGAACCCGCTCCCGCAAGGACCGTCGCCACGCGCGTCCTCCTCGCCGAGGACAACGCGATCAACCAGAAGCTCGCCATCCGCCTGCTCGAGAAGATGGGTTGCCGCGTGGACGTCGCCGCCAACGGCATCGAGGCGGTCCAGATGTCAGCCCAGGTGCCCTACGCGATGATCCTCATGGACTGCCTGATGCCCGAGATGGACGGGTTCGAGGCGACCCGGACCATCCGGGAGCGGGAAGCCGGCGGGAAACGCATCCCCATCGTGGCGCTCACCGCGAACGCCATGGCCGGCGACCGTGAGCGGTGCCTGGAAGCGGGCATGGACGACTATCTCTCCAAGCCCTTCCGTGCCGACGATCTGCGTGCCGTCTTCAGCCGCTTCTGTCCGCGCTCCGGCCGTTGAGATCTTTGTCGGTTGACCATTGTCCATTGCCCGTAGCCGAGGCCGCCAGGCCACGGAGCATTGCCGCCGATTCCGGAGTTCCCCGCTGAGAACCGGAAACTGAGAACTCCTTCAAGTTTGCCACGGAGACACGGAGGACACGGAGGCTTTGTCCATTGTCGGTCGCCCGTGGCAGTGGCCGCCAGGCCACGGACCATCGTCACCGATTCAGCTGGTTCCCCACTGAAAACTGGAAACTGAGAACTCCTTCAAAGGCTTCGTTCCAGGACGAGTTCCGCGCCGGGCACGTTCCGGCACGGTGGACCATCAGCGTAGGTCATCCGGACGGTCTCCGCGTCGACGCGGACCTCGGTGAGGCTCACCGTCCTGGCGTCCTCGCGGTGCATGCACACCGACCACGGTCCGCGTTCCGGAAGGTGCCCCCGGTGAAGGTGAGACAGCGAGGTCACCGGATCCCCGAGCAACCCCGGAAGGGCGGCCTCGAAGCGGATCCTTCTCTCCACGCCGGCACGCTTCTCGTCGACGGCCGAGGAGCTCCATTGACCGGGTTGCCAGGGATGCTCCCGTGCCTGGAGGCCTTCGCCGTCCCAAAGCCATTCCATGACCTCGCCGGTTCGGGCGAAGAAGCCGACGAGACGGAACGGCGGGAACGCGACGTGGGAATGCCCGCGGAGCCGTGTGCCCACCGACGTCGCGTCGGAGAGCGTGTCGATCGACGGGATCACGGTCCCGCGGGAGGCGCGGGGAGCCGGAGGGATGTAGGCGATGGCATAGGCGTTCAGCAGGGTGAACACCGCGCCGTGGGAATTGGCGGAGATCCAGGTGCCTCCTCCCGGCTCACGCGGCTGGACCAGGCCGAGCCCATCACGGAGATGCAGCGCCGCCGGGAGCGCCCTCGCACGGGTGCGTGACTCGTCGCGGTTCATGGCCAGACGGAGGCCGTTCTTTCCGGGAAGGAACGTGACGGTGCACATGGTTCAGTCGGAGACCGGGATCCCATCGAGGCTTTCACGGCAGCGGGACCAGGCGCTCCAGAATTCGCGGTAGCCGGGCACCCGGACGCCCAGGCGTCGCTGCGCGGCTCCGGCCTCGAAGACGATCTCCCACTGTCGGAAGAGCGTGCGGTAGGCGTCCACGAGTCGTTTCGACGGATCATAGACCGAGGTGGCCTCGGCGGCGGCTCCGTTGAGCTCGACGATCCGGAATCCGTGTCCGTCACGGAAGGCGTCGGGATCGGAGTAGCGGACATCGTAGCGTCCCACATGGAATCCCGGGACGGACCGGGAGAGCGCCTCGATCCGGTCCAGCAACGCCGGGGTCGCCAGGCGGGAGCCGTCGAGGAAGAGGCAGCCCTGCGCGTGGTTGCCGGCCTCCACCAGGCGGACGACCTCGCCGGAGGCGGGGATTCCGTCGAGTCGCGCCGAAT
>CAIYXO010000346.1 GCA_903930165.1 uncultured Verrucomicrobiota bacterium
AGAACGCCCGCCAGCTCGCGATGCTGAAGGTCGTCGGGACCACGGACGCGCAGCTCGGCCGCATGATCCTGATGCAGGGCGCGGTCGTGCTGGTTCTGGGCTCCTGCTTCGGCAGCGGGATCGCCGCGGCGGTCTGCGACCTCGTCCGCAGCCAGCCGTTCCTCCGGAGCCTCTATCTGCCGTGGGAAATCGCCATCGGCAGCTGCCTCGCCCTCGCCGCCGTCACCGGCATCGCCATCTTCGCCAGCTTCCGCCACGTCCGCGGACTCGAACCCGCCTCCGTCTTCCGATGAATGCCTCCCAGAACCTAGACACTTCCGAAGCAACGGCCGTCCGCTGCACAGGCCTCCGCAAGCACTTCGGCGAAGGCGACGCACGGGTGGAGGTGTTGCGCGGCGTCGATTACACCGCGCGCCGCGGGGAGCTGAGCTTCCTCGTCGGCCCAAGCGGATGCGGCAAGACGACGCTGATCTCGGTCATCGCCGGCCTGCTCGACACGACCGCCGGGGAGGTGACGTTGTTTGGTCGCAACATCGCGGCGCTGCCCGATGCCGAGCGGATCCTCTTCCGCCGGGCGAACCTCGGGTTCGTATTCCAACAGTACAATCTCCTGCCGGCGCTCACCGCGGCCGAGAACGCGGCGGTGCCGCTCCTTGCGGCCGGCGTGCGCCGACGCGAGGCGGTCGACCGTGCGGCGGCCCTGCTGGACCGCCTGGGGCTCGGCTCGCGGACCGGCGCCTACCCGCGTCAGCTCTCGGGCGGACAACAGCAGCGCGTGGCGCTCGCCCGGGCGCTGGTCCACGAGCCCCGCCTCATCGTCTGCGACGAGCCCACCGCCGCGCTCGACCACGCCACCGGCGAGTCCGTGATGGAGCTGCTGGCCTCGGCGGCGGTGCATCCCGACCGCGCCGTCGTGGTGGTGACCCATGACAACCGCGTCTTCCACTTCGCGGACGTCATCGCCCACATGGACGACGGCCGCATCACCCAGGTGGTGGAAGGCCGCCCCGCCGCCGTTGCTTCCGCACACTGAACGCCTTCCGTCCGCCAATCTCCTACCAGCCATGAAGAACTACCTGCTCCCTGTGGTCGCCGCCGGTGCGGCCCTGTTCGCCACCGTCTCGGTCGTCCGCACCCAGCCCGTGCGGGAGACCACCAACCCGCCGTCCGCACCGCCCGCCTCGGGATTCGCCCAGACGGTGGCCGCGGTGGGCCTGGTCGAGGCCAGCACCGAGAACATCAGCGTCGGCACCCCGTTGTCCGCGGTCGTTTCCGAGGTTCTCGTGTCGGTCGGCCGGAAGGTGGATGCCGGCGCGCCGCTGTTCCGCCTGGATACCCGCCACCTCGAGGCGTCGCTTGCGGTGCAGGAATCGCAGGCGGCCGCGGCCCGGGCGCGGTTGGCCACCGCCGAGGCGGCAACCGCGGACCTCGCCGACCGGCTCGCCCGTGCGAAGCGGCTCCGCGGCGACACGGTGATCAGCGAGGACGAACTGGTTCGGATCGAGTTCGCCCTGCGCACCGCCGAGGCGCGGGCCGGCGAGGTGCGCGCGGAGATCCGGGCCGCCGAGGCCGCGGTGGCCGCGGTCCGCACCGAGATCGCGCGCAGCACGGTGAACGCGCCGGTCGCGGCGACGGTTCTGCAGCCGAAGGTCCGTCCCGGCGAGTTCGCCGCCGCGGGCGTGGCCGCGACACC
>CAIYXO010000347.1 GCA_903930165.1 uncultured Verrucomicrobiota bacterium
CCCCAACCGGCGCGTGCCGGACAGGGAATCGGCATCACTTCTGTCCGGCGAGGAAGAGCATCAGGAGATCGAGGATGAACAGCAGCACGATCGTCACCTCGAGGATCATCATCCAGCGGTTGGACTGGTCGGACTTGAGCAGCTCGTGCAGCTCCCCGACGGTCCGCAGCTTGTCCTCGACGCTCCGATGCCATTCGGCGAGGTGGAACCGAGCGGCGGCGGCCTCATAGACCCGGGCCAGATGCCAGTCGCCGATGAACTTGGTGATGTTGGACAGCTCGTCACGGAAACGGGTCATGTCGATCCGCAGCTCCCTCAGCTCGGTCAGGAGCACCCTCTTCGGGCGCAGCGGACTGACGCCGAGGTCCCGGTAGCTCCGCTCCAGGCTGTTGTCGAGCAGACGGTCGTAGGCCTCGAGCTCGGCGAGCTGGAGGTTGACCAGCTCCAGCACGTAGAGCGTCTCCTCCCACTCCGCCGGATCGTCGACCACCAGCGCGGCATCCCAGTCGATCACCGCCAGGTCGTCCTCGAAGTAGCTGATGGTCCTCGAGGTGGAGTCGAGGGTCTCCTGTCGGGAAAGACGGACGTGGTCCTGCTCCTGGTTGAGCAGCGCGGCGACCTCCCGGCGGTGGTTGTCGAGCCAGACCTCGGCTCTCAGGGCGTGTCCGCCACCCGCGGCCGTGGGAGGTCTGAGACAGAACACGGTGTAGGCCTCCTCCTCGGACATCGCCTCCACCGGCTTCAGGGTGTGTGGCACCAAGGCCTGCCGCACGGATTCGGCCAGCCTGCGGACTTCGTCCGCCAACGGGGCGCCATCCAGGTGCAGGTCATGGTAGGCCACGAGGTCCTGGAGACCCAGGCCCTCGAAGGGGATCCGCACCCGGACGCTGATCACGCCGACCGGAAGGATCTTCACCTCCACCGACATCTGACAGGGGCCGCCCGGGCCCGTCCGACCCACGGGCGGCAGCCGGATCATCCTCGGACGACGGAAGGTCAAATGACGGGGGTTCCGTCGGGAAACCTCCAGCCTGTGCTCCTCGACCGGCCATCCGAGCAACTTGGAGGGCAGGTCCTTGGAAAGCTCGTAGGCGATGTCGAAGGCGAAGAGGTACACCACCTCGCCGGCGAGGGAAGTCGGCACGGGCAGGCGGGCGGTTTCCATGGCTGGAACCTAGCCGAAGGCCCGCCGCGGAGAAAGCCGGGAGAGGACCCCGTGGTTCAGCCCGTGAGCACGTGCCGCAGGTAGAGATACATCAGCGGCGCGTTGAAAAGCAGGCTGTCCAGCAGGTCGAGGATGCCTCCGATCCCCGGGAAGAAGCGTCCGGAGTCCTTCACACCGGCCTCCCGCTTGAACAGAGACTCGATCAGGTCGCCGACGACCGCAGCGATGCTGAGGACCACCCCGAGCACCACGGCATGGGTCACGGTCATCCCGGTGAGGCGGTCGCCAAGGAGGTACGCCAGCCCCACCGAGCACCCGGTCGAGACGACCACCGCGCCGACGAAGCCCTCCCAGGTCTTCCCCGGGCTGATTCGCGGAATCATCTTGTGCCTCCCGATCAGCGAACCCGTGCAGTACGCCCCGACGTCGCTGAACTTGGTGACGATGATGAAGTAGAGGACGTAGAACCGACCGTCGACGCCGGGGAAGAAGTTGATCTTCTGGATGAAGTTGAGCAGCCACGGCACGTACATGAGGCCGAGCAGGGTCATGCTGATCGCGGTGAGCGCATTGCCCTGGTTCTTCTTGGAGACGAATTCCCGCAGGAAGAGGCCGAGGACGAAGAGCACCAGCACCGCGGTTTCGAAGTCGTTCGCCCTGCTCGGCTGCCCGGAAAACCGCGATCCGGGAAGGTACACCGTGAGGTAGAAGAACGTGGAAAGCATCAGGAGCACGCCGTTGGCGAGGCCCCAGAACCGGAAGCAGACGAAGTTCCGGCGTTCCACGAGCCCATAGAATTCGAGGAGCCCCAGGACCGCCAGCAGGAGCATCAGGCCCAGGAAGACGTACTGACGGACGAAGGGACTGCCGGAGAAGATCGCCGCCAGCACGATGGTCCAGAGGAACGCGGTGCTCGAAAGCCGGCGGACGAAGATCTGGCCCTTGGTCAAGGCGACGGGCACCGGGATGTTCTCGGCCATGCCGCGAGGCTGGACCGGAGCGCGGGATCGGTTCAATCCCCAACACCATTCCGATCCCCCGGGCCAGCAACTCACCCCAGCCGGGAGTCATCCCGCCCCAGTTTCCTGTGGACTCCGTCCAATCCGATGGCAGGGATCTTCGGTCTCCCATGGATTCTCCTGACACCCATGTCCCGGCTTCGGCAAACCCGGCCCCCCGCCGCTACGTCCGCGCGGTCGGACCACGCCTCCGCTGGGTGCTGAACGTCGTCTGGGGCCTCCTGGCGCTGCTGGGGGCCAACTCGGTCTACCTGCTCACGGTCACCCTCATGACCTGGCTGGAGCGCGACCAGGGAGTCTCGTACCAGAACTACTTCTACCAACTGCAGTTCCTGGGGCACCTGGTTCTGGGGCTCCTCTTCGTCGTCCCCTTCCTCGCCTTCAACGTCGTCCACATCCGGAACACCTGGAACCGGCCCAACCGCAAGGCGGTGTATGTGGGCTACGCGCTCTTCGCCATCAGCATCGTGGTGCTGGTCTCGGGCGTGGTGCTGGTCCGGTTCGACGGCCTGGAGTACCTGCAGGTCAAATCCGAGCGCAGCCGCGGGGCCGCCTACTGGGCGCACGTCGTCGCTCCCCTGCTCTGCGTCTGGCTCTACATCCTGCACCGGCTGGCCGGTCCGCGGATCCGCTGGAGCGTGGGAATCGGATGGGGTGGGGCCGTTGCGGCGGCGGTGGCCGGGATGGTGGCGCTCCACCGCCATGACCCCCGGGTCTGGTCGGCCAAGGCGCCCGCCTCCGGCGAGAAGTACTTCATGCCCAGCAGCGCGCGCACCGCCAACGGGAACTTCGTGAAGGCGGAGTCGCTGATGAACAACGAGTACTGCCTCGAATGCCATCCCGACGTCTACAACTCCTACCTCCACTCCGCCCACAAGTTCAGCTCCTTCAACAACCCCTTCTACCTCGCCACCATCAAGGGCACCCGCGACCTGGCCATGAAGCGCGACGGCTCGGTGCAGATGTCGAGGTGGTGCGCCGGATGCCATGATCCGGTCCCGTTCTTCTCCGGCGCCTTCGACGACCCGGCCTTCGACATGGAGAAGCACCCGACCGCCATGGCGGGGATCACCTGCGTCGCCTGCCACTCGATCACCCGGCTCGAGGGCTCCGAGAAGGGCCACATTGGAAACGGGAACTACACCATCGAGGAGCCGGTCCACTACCCGTTCGCCTTCGCCCCGACCAATTCCCTCGCCTTCTTCGTCAACAAGCAGCTCGTGAAGGGCAAGCCCGACTTCCACAAGCAGACCTTCCTCAAGCCCTTCCACAAGACCGCGGAGTTCTGCTCGGTGTGCCACAAGGTCGGCATCCCGAAGGACGTCAACCAGTACAAGGAGTTCCTCCGCGGCCAGAACCACTACGACTCCTACCTCCTCTCCGGCGTGTCCGGCGTGAACGCCCGGGCCTTCTACTACCCCGACCAGGCCAAGAAGAACTGCGCCGAGTGCCACATGCCGCTCGAGAAGTCCTCGGACTTCGGGGCGAAGCGCTACGGCACCAACGACCACCTCGCCGTCCACAGCCACTTCTTCCCCTCCGCCAACACCGCGGTCGCCGCCAAACGCGTCGAGTCGGAGGCCGACAAGGCCGAGGCCATCCGCAAGCACCAGGCCTTCCTCAAGGACTGCATCCGCGTGGACATCTTCGGCGTGAAGGAGGGCGGCACGATCGACGGCCGCCTCGTCGCCCCGCTCCGCCCCGCCGTCCCGAAGCTCCAGCCCGGCCGGACCTACCTCATCGAGACCGTCGTCCGCACGCTCCGCCTGGGCCATCCGCTGACCCAGGGAACGGTCGACTCCAACGAGCTCTGGTCGGACGTCTCGGTGACCGACGACGCAGGCCGTGTCGTGGGCCGCTCCGGCGCGCTCGGCCGGCATGGCGAGGTCGACCCCTGGTCCCACTTCCTCAACGTCTACATGCTCGACCGCGACGGAAACCGCATCGACCAGCGCAACGCCCAGGACATCTTCACCCCGCTCTACAACAACCAGATCCCGCCCGGCGCGGCACACGTGCTCCACTACCGCCTGACCGTCCCGCCCGGACAGAAGGGTCCGCTCACCGTGGACGTCC
>CAIYXO010000348.1 GCA_903930165.1 uncultured Verrucomicrobiota bacterium
GCCGTTGCGGGCGATGGACTGGATGCGTCCACCGGTGCTGGTGCCGGGCTCGGCGACGGTACGGCGGCGGAAGGCGCGGAGGGCGCCGGCCTGGGTGCCGTTGACGAGGGCGCGGGTGCCGTTGCTGTTGACGGTGAACCATTCGACGTTCGCGCCGCCGGTGCCTTCCATCCACACGAGGCGGAAGAAGTAGACGCCCGGCTGGGTCACGTTGAAGTAGATCAGCGAGTCCGTGCTGCCACGGGTGCTGTCGAACACGCCGAGCACCTGCGCGGTCGGGTTGTTCGTGGTGCCGACGGTCAGGCGGAAGCCGTCGTCGCTGTTGACCACCATCGTGTAGAGTCCCGCCGTCGGGATCTCGATGAACGCGCGGCTCTCGCCGACCGCGAAGTCGGTCAGGTTGAACTCCGCTCCGCCGGGCAGGCCGGGGACCACGCCGTCGGCAACCGCCAACTCGCCGGCGCCGGAGGCGCGGAAGTTGCCGGCCTCGCCGCCGGCCTGGTCGAAGTTCACGATGTCGATCGGGAACACGCCGTTCACCTCGCCCGAGGCGTCGTGCACGGACGGCCCGAGCAGGCCGGCCAGCTGGTTCTCAACCGTGGCGATCGTCGTCGGACGGTTCGTCGGGGACATGTGCGTCCGCCAGACCATGCCCGCCTCGGCGCCGGTGCCGGCCGCGGTCGCGACCGCCGGGTTCAGCGTCGCGTAGGTCGGCGTGGTGAAGCCGACCGTCTCGGTCAGCACCTGGCCGGTCGAGCTGCGGTAGGTCGCACGCACCGTGTAGCGCTCGTTCGACGGCAGCAGCGTCGGGCTGTTGTAGGTCACGACCACCTGCGTGCCGCTGCGCACCACGGAGCTCGGCGTCACCGCCGTGCCGTTCAGCTCGATCTGGACCCCGGCGGCCTCGTTGATCGTCAGCCACTCCGCGTCCGTCAGGACCGCGGTCACCACGCGCGGCGTCGCCGACGCGCTCAGGTATCCGGGAGCCACGAAGCTGCCGGCGTCCTCGATCAGGCGGCCCGTGTTGTCCGTGTACCGCACGGTCACGTTCACACGCGAACGCGGCGGGAACACCGTCGTGCCCGTGTAGGCCACGAACAGGCGCTCGCTGTCGGGAACGTTGTCGTTCACGAACGCGCGGCTCACCTCGACCGGCGTCACCGCCGTGCCGTTCACGGTCACCGTGATCCCGGCGGCTTCGTTCACCGTCTTGCCCAGCGCCTCGACGATGCGGTTGGTCACGGCCACGCCGTTGCCCGTCACGCTCGCCAGCAGCGGGGGATAGCCCACCGCGATGTTGTCCACCGCCCACCACCAGTCGTTCGCCGAGGTCAGCATGCCGAACCGCAGGTTCAGGCTCTGCGTGCCGGCGGGGTTGTTCAGCGCCACGAACGCCGACTCGTTGATGAAGTCGCCGTCGCGGTGGAAGTTCGGGCTCTCGCTGTCGGAGTCGAAGTCGATCACGCGGTTGGTCGTGCCACCGGCCGTGCCGAACCAGGCGTCCACGACGCCGTTCTGGTGGTTCGTCGGACGGCCGTTCTCGTCCACCGGGAAGTTCGGGGCGCCGTCATCGAACGCCTCGGGGCGCCAGGTCGAATCGAACGCCAGGATCAGCGAGTTCGCGGCC
>CAIYXO010000349.1 GCA_903930165.1 uncultured Verrucomicrobiota bacterium
CTCCGCCGAACGCCGCCAACGGATGAACACGACCCAGGCCTCCGTGGACGACATCTGGACCGCGATTCGGACCGGGGAAGGCGCGGCGCTGGATCGTTGGATCCAGGATCCCGCGGCCCGCACCAACACCCATCCTCAGTTCGGATACTCGCCGTTGACCTGGGCGTGCCTGGCGGCCCCGCCTTCCGTCGTGGAACGGTTGCTGGAAGCCGGAGTCCCGGTGGGCGACCGCAACCGGGACGGTGGCACCGCGCTCCACGCCGCCGCGTTTCTGGGGCGTTTGGACGTCGTACAAACGCTGATTGGCCGCGGTGCCGACCCCGCCGCGCGGAACAACTTCGGCGAGACGCCCCTGGGCAGCGCCGAGACGGGTCTGGAAGCGGTCGAGTTCATCGCCGGTGCGCTGGGCTTCAAGGTCGACAAAGGCGAGGTGGAACGCGGCCGTGTCGAGGTCGTGCGCCTGCTGCGCTCCAAGCTGGGCGATGGTGCGGGGTCCAAGTCGGATCCTGGGCCGGGTGCCGGCTCCCGCATCTTCAGGCAATTGGTTGAGACGCCGGTGTTCATCCTCGTCTGGTTCCTGTGGTTCCTGGTCTGGCTCATCCTGCTCTTCGCGGTGGTCGCCCTGCTGGCGGATCGTTTCGGATGGCGTGTTCCCGGAAGCCCCTGGCTCGTCACCGGCGCCTCGATGCTCTGGCTCGTGCCGCTCACCTTCTGGACCAACACGTTCATGTCCTCGGGCTCCGGCGAGTTCGGCCCCGACACGGTCATGGGCGTTGTCCCGGCCCCACACGTCCTCGCCTACTACGCGGTCTTCTTCTTCTTCGGGGCCGCCTACTTCGACGCCGGCGACCTTTCCGGCCGCCTCGGCTCCCGGTGGCCCCTGTTGCTCGGAGTGGGCCTCCTCGTCGTCTTTCCGGTCGCCTTGGAACTCGCGACCGGATTCCTCGGCCTGCGCGACCGCTGGGTGCCTGCCGCCCTGCACCGCAACGGCACGCTGCTGCTCCAGGCGGTCTACGCGTGGATGATGTGCCTCGGCTGCATCGGGATGTTCCGCTCCTTGGTGGTCCGCGAGAACGCCGTGATCCGCTACCTCTCCGATTCCGCCTACTGGCTCTATCTCGCCCATCTGCCGCCCACGATCCTGCTCCAGAGCTGGATCGCTGGATGGAAGCTGCCTGCACTGCTGAAGTGGACGGGTCTGTCCGTGTTCCTGATCGCCGTCCTCCTGCTATCCTACCAGTTCCTCGTCCGCCATACCGCCATCGGCGCCTTCCTGAACGGTCCCCGGGAGAAGCCTGCCGCCGGAACCGCGAACGCCGCCGCCTTGAGTCCGTGAACGCCGGATCCCCCATTTCCGCGCCGACAACGCCGCCGGATGAAGCGGCGGTGATGGCCACCCTCATGGCCTGGCGGGTCCGCCTCTCGGCGGCGGCGTGGATGATCGTGAGGGACGTACACGCCTCAGAGGACATCTTCCAGTCCGTGGCGTTGAAGGCGTTGAGGCGTCCCGGCGCCTTCGATTCGGAGGCCTCGCTCGTCTCCTGGTCGTTCGTCACCGCCCGCAGGGAGGCCCTCGACTGGCTGCGTCGTCATCGCCGCGAGGAGAGGGTTCCCGGGGAGGACCTGTTGGACCTGATGGAACGCGACTGGTTGTCCCGCGAAGAACCGATGTCCGCCCCCCGTCTGGAGGCGCTGAGGGCGTGTCTGGAGACGACCCCGGAGGCGTCGAGGCGGCTGCTGCACCTCCGCTACCACGAGGGCAGGAACTGCGACGAAGTGGCCGCGACATTGGGGCTGGCCGTCGACGCTGTGTACAAACGCCTTTCCCGGCTCCATCAGGCGCTGCGCGACTGTGTCGGTCGCCGGCTTGGTCCGGCGGCCGACGGGATGGAGAACACCTCCCGGACATGAATTCGGACCCGGAACTCGAGGAACGACTTCTGCGCTGGATCGACGGCCGCTCCGGTCCGGACGAGACCTGCCGCGTCGAAACCCTGCTACGTGACGATCAGGGTGCTCGGGACCGTCTCCGATCCCTGGCCGAGACGGCCGTGCTCGTCGGCGACCTCGGCCGTGCGGGCGCGTGGCGCGCCGCCGCCGGATCCGCCGACCCAGGGCCGACCACGGTCGGTCTGCGCGGAGGTGCCCGGGGTTGGTTGTGGCCGGCGGCCGCGGTGGTCCTCGCCGGTTCGCTGGCCGCGATGACAACCCTGTGGCTCGGCGGCCGCCGCACCGCCGTCGCCAGGATCGTCCGGGCCACGGGGGCGAGCGGCTTTTTCGATGCCCGCGGACGTTCCGCTCCGGTTGGCGAGCCCGGCTGGAAGATCGGTTCCGGGGACCTCCTTGCCACCAGCTCCGGCGACGCCTGGATCGAGATGGAACTGCGCGATGGCGCACGCATCACGCTGGCGGGCTTCTCCGGACTTCGGGTCTACGAGGATGAAGGTCAGATGCGATTCCTCCTCGAGCGAGGTTCGCTGTGGTTCAGTCCCTCACTCCGGAACCGCCAGGAAACCCTGAGGATCCAGACGCCCTTCCTCGAGGTCGCGGCCTCATCCGCCCAATTCGACCTCCAGGCTTCGGCGGCGGGTTCGCTGGCCCGCGTCAATTCGGGATCGGTCCTCGTCTCCCGTCTCCAGGAGACCGCGGCGGTGGCGGTGGATGCAGGTCGGCAAGTCTCGGTGGATCTCGACCATCCGGGCCCTCTCGACGTCCAGCCTCAGCCGCGCCCGATCACCCGGTGGGCGGCCCGGCTCGACCTGGCCCCGGAGCCCATCCTCGGACGCTGGCTCGCTTCGGATCGCCCCGGACGGATGCGTCTCCGCGCCGTGCCCTTCCTGGTACCGACGGAGGCCAAGGCGCCGATCCTGATCTTCGCGGTCTCCCTCACACCCCAGCGGAACAGCGACCGCCCGGTCCAGCTTCGAAGGGCCTCCACCTTGGTCTTCCGGGGCCGCCTGGAACATCCGGTTCCGGTCCGGTTCGGCGTGACCACCCAACGCATGCAGGGAGTCTTTTCCGGCCGGTTCGAGATCGAGATCCCCCCCTCGGAACTGAAGGAGTTCGACGGTCATTGGGAAGTCGTCCTGCCCTTGGAGCGCTTCCTTCCCACTCCTCCGCAGCTGTATCCTGACCTAGATGGCCTGGAGCTGACGGATGTCTATGCGCTGACGTGCGACGAAGACGCGGGACTCGAACTCAACGACGTGGAACTCCGTCCCGCTCCCGGGGATGTCGGGGATTGAGCCCTCCTTCCGAAAGGCCCACGTTCCTTCGCATGTCGGTGCAGAAAGTATTTCGGATATTCTTCGCGATCCTGTGCCTGCCGGCATCCGTGCTGTCCGGACATTCGGAGGAGTCCGCAGGCTCCACGCCGGTTCCTCCCTTCGAGGCCGACATCCGCATGTTCCAGGCGATGGACAGGACGAATTCCCCGACCCGGGGTGGAATCCTCTTCGTCGGCAGCAGCATCTTCCGCCAGTGGACCAACGTTGCCTCGGCGATGGCGCCGTTGCCGGTGGTCAACCGGGCGTTCGGCGGATCGAGGACGGCGGACCAGCTGCTCCGCTTCGACGCGGTCGTCGTCCCGTGGGCACCGCGGCTCGTGGTCTACTACTGCGGCAGCAACGACCTGAAGGCCGGCGAACCGCCCGAGGCGATCTTCGGACGCTTCCGCGAGTTCGATGAGCGCCTGCGCCGGGAGTTTCCCGCCGCTCGGCTCGTGTTCGTCTCCGCGACCCGTTCTCCCGACCGCGAGCCGATGTGGGACCGCGTCGACGACTACAACCGCCGCGTCCGTGAACACTGCCTCGCGACGCCGGGACGCACCTTCGTGGATGCGAATCCGGTCCTCTTCGACGACGCCGGAAGGCCGCGTCTGGAACTCTACCAGGCCGACCGGCTCCACCTCCTGCCGGCGGCCTACGCCGAGTTCGCCCGGGTGCTGCGTCCGGTGGTCGCCCGCGAGGCCGAAGCCGTGGGCATCGGACGCTGACTCCGGGAGATGGACACGGATTCCACGGATTCCCGGGGATCCGGTTCCGAAGGGTCCCTTCCTCCGACCGTCGACGCGTTTCGACCCCGAACCCACCCGTCCTTCGGACTCCGTGCACTCCGTGTCTCTCGACTCCCGTCACGGAATCGACTGCACGTACCGGACGAGCTCGGCCACGGCCCGGGTGTCGAGCCCGTCGAGCAGTCCCTCGGGCATCACCGAGCGTCCGTCCACGTAGCCGGCCTGCTTCACCGAGCGGATGGGGACGACTTCCTTCCGCCCTCCCGGAAAACGCAGGGTCAGGGAATCGGGTGTCTCCTCGCCGAAGAAGCCTTCCACGGTGCCGCCGTCCGCGGTCTCGATCTGGAACGGGCGGAAGACCCCTTCGACGGCCTGTGAGGGATCCAGCACCGCGGTGAGGATCGCTTCCGTGGTCCGGCTGCGCGATCCCGCGAGCGAGGGGCCGAATCCGGCGCCGTCGTTCCGGACCGAATGGCATCCGGCGCAGAGGTTCTCGAACAGCTTCCGGCCCCGTGCGGTATCGGTCTCCTTGGCTGCGTCGACGCCCGCGGTCAGCGCGCGGATCCGTTCCGCGGTCTCGCGGCGCTCCGTCTCGGTCCTGGGTGGCGCGGTGCGGATCGCGCCGGTGAAGCGCGCGGACTGCGGTGCCGGCACATTTCCGAGAACCTTCTCCTCCACCATCCGCAGCAGGAGGTTCTGGAACGCTCCCTGGTACACCGCGCCGGGTTCGAGGTAGTCGCGGTCCCATCCCTTCACCGTGCGGGTGAGGTCCGGCGATGTCTTCCATCGACGCAACCATTCCAGGTGGGCCGCGGTCGGCATTTCCGGGTGCTGTCGGAAAAAGCGCAGAACCTCCGCACGGACCCGGTGCGTCGGTTCGCCGGAGAGTCCGCGCAACAGCGGGAAGGCCGTCCCGAGCGGAGGACGCAGCGTGGTCAGCGAACGGACCGCCTCGAAACGGATCTCCTCGGAGGGATCCGCCAGCAGCGCCTGCCAGAGCGTGGTGTCGAAGCGGCCCAAACCCTCGAGGCACCACAACGCGTGGATCCTCAGGTCCGTCCCCGACTTTCGGGAACGGATGACATCGACGAGTCCCGGGGCGAGGTCCACGGCGCGCCTCTGCACGATCTGGTGCCAGGCGGCCCGCATCTCCCAGGTGGAGGGCGATCGGAGATGCCTCAGGAGACGCGGGGTCGCGGCCGCGGCGACGTCGGGAATCCCGCGGCGCACCTGGCTCTGGTGACGCACGCGCCAGATGCGACCGCGGGTCTTGTCGCGGGCCGGGTGGTTCCGGTCGATCTCGTTGTGCGAGATGATGCGGTTGTAC
>CAIYXO010000350.1 GCA_903930165.1 uncultured Verrucomicrobiota bacterium
ATCCCTGCCACTGACCGACTCCCCCTGTCACTTGTTTGGTGAAAGGTTGAAAGGTTGAAAGGTTTAATCGTTGAGTCATTGCGTCCTTCAGTCCGTTCAACCCCATTAACCCTTTAACCAATAAACCCTTCATCGCTTCACCCCCCTCCCCCATCGGTCGGCGAGGATGCCGCAGACGATGAGCTGGAGCGGGTGGTAGAGCAGGATCGGCAGCAGGATCAGGCCGAGCCCGGGATGGGTTCCGAACAGGATCTTCGCCATCGGCACACCTGAGGCGAGGGTCTTCTGCGGGGCGCAGAAGGAGGCGGCGATGCGGTCGGCGGGATCGAGCCGGAGCAGTCGGGAAAGGGCCTCCACCGCGGCCATGGCGATCACGAAGACGAGCAGCACCCCGGCGGCCGCGAGCAGGGTGACGCCGGCGCCGTGCTGGGACCACAGGCGGGACTTCACCGAGTTGCAGAACGCGGCGAAGACGACGAACAAGATGATGCCGCTGGCGATGTTCCCGAGCGGCTTCTTGCGGGCGTCGGCAAACTTCGCGAACGGAAGGCGCAGGAGCTGTCCGACGGCGAGCGGCAGGAGGAGGAGCAGGACGATCTCGAGGATGACCGGACCGAGCGGCTGACGGCTGCCGCCCTTCTCCATCAGCCAGGTGATCCAGAGCGGCGTGATGAACACGCCGAGGACGTTGGAGAGGACCGCGTTGAAGATGGCACCGACCGTGTTGCCGCCGGCGAGTCCGGTGAGAACTACCGAGGTGGAGACGGTGGACGGCAGGACGCAGAGATAGAGGAAGCCGAGGGCGAGGTCGGGCGGAAGGAAGCGTCCGAGGGCCTTGTCGAGGAGGATGCCGATCAGCGGGAACAGGCCGAAGGTGAAGGCCTGCACCAGCAGGTGCAGGCGCCATTGGGAGACGCCCTTGCGCAGGGCGGCGGAAGGCAGGGTGAGGCCCTGCAGGAGGAAGATAAGTGCTACCCCGGCCTTGGTGGTGACCTGGGATTGGAGCCATCCGCCGGAGGCGCCGGCCTCCGGGACGAGGAATGCGAGGACGACGACGAGCGGCAGGGACAGGACGAACCAATTGCGTGCGAGGAAGGCCATGGCGGCTTGGGTTAGGCCTCCGGGAGGGACGCCGCCGCGAATGGGCCCCAGAGCCCCGGTGCTTGGCAAGCGCCGCGTGGAGGGATGTGCCGGCCGAGGCCGGGTCTCGGACAATCCGGTGCGGCTTCCGCCCGGATCAGAAACGGCGACGACGCATCCAGCCGGCGGCGAGCAGGCCCGCGATTCCCGCGATCGAGGCGTATTCGGCGGGTTCTGGAACCGGCGAGGCGTCGATCGAATAGAGGGAAGGGGCACCGTTGGCCGCGATCCAGCCGTCGATGGAGTTGAAATCCGCGTAGGAAGACCCGAACGACCATCCCGGATCGACCGAGTCGGCCGTGTTGTCGTTCGCGTATCGCCACAGGTACGCGCCGCTTCCCGACGTCACCTGGGCCACGATCCAGTATGTGGTCGAGGGCGCGAGGGTGACCCCGGTGGCGGTGTAGGAGAAATTGCCGGTGGAGTCGGGGTTGCTGTTGCCGTTCAACAGGGACAACTGGGACGAAGGCGTCGTTCCATCGCTGTTGTAGAGGCCCACGGCGAAGTTCCCCGTGGTCGAGCTTTCGGTTCCGCTGTGGAGGATCGCGATCGAGATCGATGACAACGAATAGCCGCCGGGATTGCTTCCGGTGGTGAATGCGGTGGCGTGGGCGTTCTCAGCCGAGGCGGGTCCGATGATCCGGTCGAACCCCGCCGGGGCTTGCCCGATGTTGCTCAACACCACCGCGGCGTGGGCGGGAGCGGCGAGCAGTGCCAGGGTGAGAAAGGGTGCGGCTGCGGGTCGAATGGAAAGCTTCATGGCGATGCCGGTACCGGCTTCCTCTTCGGAAGCCGGACCACTATCGGCCCATCGGCATCGCCGTCCTTTACTTGAGCGTCCCGAGGAACTCGATCAGGTCCCGCAGCTCGAACCGGTTCAGCATCCCGCCGAATCCCTCCGGCATCCCGCTCACGCCGCGCTCCCGGGTCTTCAGGTCGGACTTCGCGAGCTTCACGTCGCCTTCGTCGGGGGTCGCGATGACCAGCGAGGACGCGTCCTCGGACTTCACCACGCCGGCATAGAGGCCGCCGTTCCGGGTGGTGATCATCGTGGTCTCGAAACCCTGGGAGATCTGGCGGTTCGGGAAGACGACGCTTTCCAGGAGGTGTTCGGCGGTGGCGCGGCCGGCGATGCCGTCGAGCTTCGGCCCGGCGTTGCCGCCGGAATCGGTCCCGACCTGGTGGCAACGGGTGCAGGCCACCGCGGCGTGTTCGTAGAAGAGCTTCCGCCCGCGCGCCGCGTCCCCGCCGGACAGCGCCTCGCGATAGGGCGACAGGTGGTCCTTCGGCAGCTTCCATTCCTGGTAGGCGGCCAGGCGGTTGGTGACCGCGGGCGCGGTGCGTTTCCGGGCCGCCTCGACGAGGTCCAGCATCACCTCGTTCGCGACCTCGCGCTTCATCAGGCGTTCCAGGGCGTCGGCGAGCAGGGCGTCGGCGGCGTCGGACTTCAGGTCGCCGAGGCTGGTGTAGGCGGCCTGCTGTTCGTTGATCGAGCCGCCGGTGATGCGCAGACGGAGGGCGCTGGCGGCGTCGTTGGGGTCGAGTTCCGCCTGGAGCCGGGAGGCTTCGAGCCGCAGTTCCTCCGAGGTGTCGGTGGCGGCGAAGGCCGAGAGCGTCCGGACCTCGGAAGCCGGGGCGCCGCTCCGATGCAGGGAACGCAGGGCCGAGGCGCGGACCCGGGCCGGGGCGGAAGGGCTCCTCACCAGCGAGGCGAGGGCGGGACGGGCGGCTTCTAGCTGCAGGTCGGCCGCCGCGACGGTGGCGGCCACGGCCACGGCCTCGGAGGGGGCGGCGAGGAGGTTCCCCAGCGACGAGAGGAGCGCGGCGCGCGCCGGTCCGGCGTCCCGGGCCGGAAGGGGACGCCAGACGCCGACGATGCGATCGCGGGCGGGCGGCTTCTCCCAGGAACCCAGGGCCAGCAAGGCCTCGATGCGGACCGTTTCCGGGAGTTCCGCCCGGATTGCCATCGCGCCGAGCCGGATCGCCGCGGCGGCGTCTCCGACACGGAAGTTCGCGTCCACGATCCGCAACAGCAGCGGTCCCGCGAGATCCACGGGAGCGTTGGTCCAGGGGAGAGGCTGGTCGGCGCGGACATCGCGGATGGCATCGGACGGCTTCGGCGCCGGCGAAAGGGACCGCTGTGCTGCCTCCAGCCGGCCGTGCAAGGCATCCAGGGCGGCTCCATCCCCGAGCGCGGCCACCGCGGCCATGGCGGCGGGAACCGGGACGTCATGGATGGCACGGGCCGCCTCGACGACGATCCGGACATCCGGATCCTGGAGGAAGCGCTGCAGTCCCGGGGAAGCCCCGCGACGCCAAGCCAGCACCGCGGCGAGCCGGACTTCGAAGGCGGGATCGGAGACGAGGGTGCCGACGAAGGCGGGATCGGTGGCCGACAACGCCTGCACCAATGCGCCGAAGAGCACACGGTCGCCCTGCAGGCCGGGGCCGGCGGCGCGGATCGCTTCGACCACGCGACGCGACTCGGACGCATCCGGCAGCGCGCGGGCGAGCCCAAGGGCGGCTGCGACCTGGATCCGGGCCGGAGTTCCTTCGAGGGATGCGGCAAGGACCGTGCGGACGCCCGGGTGACGGGCGATGTTGTCCGAGGAACCGAGCGCCCGGAGGGCTTGGACCCGGAGTTCCCCTTGGCCTGCCTGCGCAGCGGGCAACAAGGCTGAAACCGCCTGCGACGGCTCCTTGCGGGCGATCTGCCCGAGCGCCCGTGCGGCATGGATTGCCGTCGGGCCATCCCCCTGGAGCAGGTTCCGGAGTCGCGGAACCGAGACTGCGCCCCGCGCGGCGAGGGCGTACTGGGCTTCCTGCCTCACCCTGAGGTCGCGATGGGCGAGCAGCGAAACCAGTTCCGCTTCCGGCCGCTTCGAGAAGCCTTCTCCCAACAGACGCGCGGTCTCCTTGGAAACCGGATCCGCGAGCACCTCCGGGAACCACGCCCGGTAGATCCGGCCCTTGTTGCTCTTCGGCCAGCCTTCATGCCAGTCGGCGAAGAGGATCGAGCCGTCCGGAGCGAGGTCCACGTCCGGCACCAGGCTGTTCCAAACGAATTCGTCGTGGGCGACCAGTTCGTAGCCGGCCCCCTTCGCCCGCACCGCGAGCGAATCCACCCCGCTCCGGGCGCTGGTCCCCTTGAAGTACGCCAGGAGGAACCGGTCCCCGCCGGCGGCACCCAGCGGGACGCCGGACATGTAGACCAATCCGCCCGGGCCGTCGGCGATGTTGGCGATCGGAGGATGCACATAGGCCGGTTGACCATCGAAGTGGGGCACCCATAGACGCTCCATGTTCCACATGCCGGCATTGCCCAGCGGGGCGTGCTGGTGACCCACGCGCCAACCGGAGTCCGCGCCCTCGACCACCTGGACCCACCGTTCCCGGTCGCCCTGGTCGGAATCGTTGTCGCCGGTGAA
>CAIYXO010000351.1 GCA_903930165.1 uncultured Verrucomicrobiota bacterium
GTCTTCGAGATCCTCAAGGCCGGGGGCATGGAGGATCTCTACCGGATGGGTGGGACCGACGGCGTACGGGGAGGGACCCCGGGTCCGGCGGACCGCTTCGACTTCCTGGACGTTCCCGAGGTGCGGGAACGGATCGTGGACTTCTCGGACGCGCGCCAGACACGGGTCACCTTCCGGGTTCCCGCGATCCACTGCACCGCGTGCATCTGGCTTCTCGAGAACCTCTTCCGGCTCCGGTCGGGCATCGGCCAGTCGCGGGTGAACTTCCTGCGCCGCGAGGTTTCCATCACGTTCGAGACGCCTTCCGTCCGGCTCTCCGAGGTGGTTTCCCTGATGGCTTCGCTCGGCTACGAGCCCGACCTGAAGTCCTCGGACCTCGACGCGAAGCCCAACTCGGGCATCTCCCGCCGTCTTTGGCTGCAGCTCGGCTTGGCCGGATTCGCCTTCGGCAACTCGATGCTCTTCGCGATCGCCGGCTACCTCGGACTCGACAGCGTCCATGGTCCCGCCTTCCGCGCGATGACGGGCAAGATCCAGCTGCTCCTCGCGATTCCGGTGCTTCTCTACAGCGCCTTGGGCTACTGGCAGGCGGCCTGGAACGGGCTTCGCGCCCGCACCGCCGTGATCGAGATCCCCATCGCCGCGGGCCTGGTCGCCATCTTCGGGCAAAGCGCCTACGAGGTGATCACGGGGCGGGGGGACGGCTACTTCGATTCGATGGCCGGGCTGCTCTTCTTCCTCCTCTGCGGACAGGTCTTCCAGCGCAAGTCCTACGACCGGCTGGCCTTCGACCGCGACTACCGCTCGTTCTTCCCGTTGGCCGTGACCCGCCGCGGCGCAGCCGGCGAGGAACGGGTCGCACTCTCCCAGTTGGCCGTCGGCGACACGCTGGTGCTGCGCCACGGCGAGCTGGTCCCGGCCGATGCCCGGCTGGTCCGTGGCGAGGCCCTCATCGACTACGCCTTCGTGACCGGCGAATCCCAGCCGGTGGCGCGGGCGGTCGGCGAACTGATCCACGCCGGTGGCCGACAGGCCGCGGGGCTGATCGAGGTCGCCACCGTCAAGCCCGTCTCCCAGAGCTACCTGACCTCGCTCTGGAACCAGGACGCGTTCCGCAAGGACCGCGGCGAAGGCATCGACCGCATCACCAACGCCTACAGCCGCCGGTTCACCTGGATCATCCTCGCCATCGCCGTCGCGGCCGCCTTGGGCTGGATGGCCGCAGGCGACTCCTTCCGGGGTTTCAAGGCCTTCACTTCGGTCCTCATCGTCGCCTGTCCCTGCGCGCTCGCCCTGGCCGCGCCGTTCACCCTGGGGACCGCCCAGCGCGTGCTCGGCGCCGTGGGCGTGTACCTCAAGAACCCCCACGTCGCGGAAACCCTCGCCCGGGTGGACACCGTGGTCTTCGACAAGACCGGAACACTCACCACTCCCGGCGGCGCAAGGGTGGAGTGGGAGGGCGATGCGCTCTCCGATGACGACGCGGCCCGCCTCGCCGCGGTCGCCCGTGCCTCGACCCATCCCCTCTCGGTACGCATCGCCTCCTGGCTCATGGCCCGACCTGGTGCCCGTCCTCCCGTCTCCGACGCGGTGGCCTCCTTCCGCGAGGTGCCCGGCAGGGGCGTCGCCGCGGAAGTCGACGGCAGGTCCGTTGCCCTCGGTTCGGCCTCCTGGATGGCGCAGAACGGCGCCGCGACCCCAGCCGCGGCCAATGGCCCTGCAGAAGGGTCGACGGTGATGGCTTCGGTGGACGGCGTCGTCCTCGGGGGCTTCCGCGTCTCGGGCGGCCTCCGGGCCGACGTCGACCGCCTTCCCGCGGGGCTTGCCGGCAGCCACCGCATCGCGCTGCTGAGCGGCGACCACGACGGAGAACGGGCGCGTTTCCGCGAACTTCTCGGCGAGGATGCGGAACTCCTTTTCGGCCAGGGGCCCCAGGACAAGCTGGACCATGTCCGGGCGCGTCAGGAGCGGGGCGAGACCGTCCTCATGGTCGGCGACGGTCTCAACGACGCCGGGGCGTTGAGGCAGGCGGACGTGGGAGCCGCGGTGGTGGAGGAGGTCGGCGCGTTCTCGCCGGCCAGCGACATCATCCTGGCCGCCGACATGGTTCCCCGCCTTCCGGCGATCCTGGCGTTCGCCCGGCGCTCGGTCGCGCTGGTCCGCGCCGGATTCATCCTTTCGGGGCTCTACAACCTGGTGGGACTCGCCATCGCCGCCGCCGGATTCCTTTCACCGGTCGTGTGCGCCGTGCTCATGCCGCTGAGCTCGATCACGGTCGTCGCCTTCGCCTGCCTCGCCACGCGTCACGCGGGACGGGGACTCCGGCCCGGAACCCATTCCCCCGAAACCCGCCCATGAGCGTCATCTTCCTCCTCATCCCGCTGAGCGTCCTCTTCGCCGCCGCGTTCCTCGCCGCCTTCTTCTGGGCGGTGCGGTCGGGGCAGTTCGAGGACACCTGCACGCCCTCGATGCGCATCCTGTCCGACGACGCCTCGGTTGCCGTGGGCGCGCAAATCCGGGGGACCCAACGGCAAGGCGCGGGGAGCCGCAAGACGGGCGACGAGGATGATGAACCCCGTGCGGCAGCGGCCGCGGACCACGACGCCCAGGGCGCGACGCGGATGCGGTGACGACCAACGACTTGAAACCACGAACGAGCGCACATCCATGACCACGGAAACATTCAAATACGACAACCGGATCGTCCGGGCCTTCGCGATAGCGACGGTGATCTGGGGACTGGTCGGCTTCGCGGCCGGCCTCCTCATCGCCTGCCAGCTGTTCTTCCCGGAACTCAACCTGAACCTGCAGTACACGACCTTCGGACGCCTCCGTCCGCTGCACACGAACGCCGTCATCTTCGCCTTCGTCGGCAACGGCGTCTTCATGGGCATCTATTACAGCCTCCAGCGCCTCTGCAAAGCGCGCATGTTCAGCGACGCGCTGAGCTGGATCAACTTCTGGGGCTGGCAGGCGATCATCGTCTCCGCCGCAATCACCCTCCCGCTGGGTCTCACCAGCAGCAAGGAGTACGCGGAGCTGGAATGGCCGATCGACATCGCCATCGCGGTCGTCTGGGTCTGCTTCACAGTGAACCTCCTCGGCACGATCGTGAAGCGCCGTGAGAAGCACATCTACGTGGCGATCTGGTTCTACATCGCCACCGCCGTCACCGTCGCGCTGCTGCACATCGTCAATTCGCTCGCGGTGCCCGCGGGCGCCTTCAAGAGCTACTCGATCTACGCCGGCGTGCAGGACGCCCTGGTCCAGTGGTGGTACGGACACAACGCCGTCGCGTTCTTCCTCACCACGCCCTACCTGGGCCTGATGTACTACTTCCTGCCCAAGGCCGCGAACCGCCCCGTCTTCTCATACCGGCTCTCGATCATCCACTTCTGGGGCCTGATCTTCATCTACATCTGGGCCGGTCCGCACCATCTGCTCTACTCCTCGCTTCCCGACTGGGCCCAGTCGCTCGGCATGGTGTTCTCGATCATGCTCATCGCCCCCTCCTGGGGCGGCATGCTCAACGGCCTGCTCACCCTGCGCGGCGCCTGGGACAAGGTCCGCCAGGATCCCATGCTCAAGTTCATGGTCGTCGCGGTGACCGCCTACGGCATGGCCACGCTCGAGGGTCCGATGCTCTCCATCAAGAGCGTCAACTCGCTCTCGCACTTCACCGACTGGACCATCGCCCACGTCCACACCGGCGCCCTCGGCTGGAACGGGTTCCTCACCTTCTCGGTGCTCTACTACCTCTTCCCGCGCCTCTACCGCACCCCGCTGTACTCGGTGAAGCTCGCCAACTGGCACTTCTGGGTCTCGCTGCTCGGCATGATGTTCTACGTCGTCCCGATGTACTGGAGCGGCATCACCCAGGGCCTCATGTGGAAGCAGTTCAACGCCGACGGCTTCCTCCAATACCCGAACTTCCTCGAGACCGTCCTCCAGCTGTTCCCGATGTACCGGCTCCGCGCCATCGGCGGGACCCTCTACATCGTCGGTGCCGCCATCATGGCCTACAACCTCTGGAAGACCGCCAAGTCGGGCAGCTTCGAGGCCGAGACCGAGGTCCAGGTGGCGGTCGACGCCAAGCCCGAACACCACGGCAATCCCGGCCGCTTCGCCTGGGGCCACCGCTGGCTGGAGGCCCGTCCGCTCACCATGACCGTCCTCGCCCTCGTCGCCGTCGCGATCGGCGGACTCGTCGAGCTGATCCCGAGGTTCCTGATCAAGGAGAACGTCCCGACCATCTCCAGCGTCAAGCCCTACACCCCGCTCGAGGTCCTTGGACGCGACATCTACATCCGCGAGGGCTGCGTGGGCTGCCATTCGCAGATGGTCCGTCCGTTCCGCTCCGAGACCGAGCGGTACGGCGAGTACTCCAAGGCGGGCGAGTTCGTGAACGACCACCCGTTCCTCTGGGGTTCCAAGCGGACCGGCCCGGACCTGCATCGCATCGGCGGCAAGTATCCCGACGCATGGCACTACAACCACATGGACCAGCCGACCACCACGTCGCCGGGTTCCATGATGCCGCGCTACTCGTGGCTGCTCACCCAGACCCTCGACACCAACTCCGTGGCGCCGCGCATTTCGGCCCTGCGCAAGGTCGGTGTGCCCTATCCGCAGGGATTCGAGTCGAAGGCGGTCGCCGACCTCCAGGCCCAGGCCGCACGGGTCGTGGCCAACCTCGGGGTGGGTGGCGTCAAGGCCAAGCCCGACCGCGAGATCATCGCCCTCATCGCCTACCTGCAACGGCTCGGCACCGACATCAAGTCCGCCGCGCCCGCCACCGCAACCGCCAGCAACTGAACCCATCCCATGATCAAGAACGTGCTCAACGACATCGGGGGCGTGGGACTCTACGGAGTCGTCTCCATCTGCCTCTTCTTCACGGTGTTCACCGGGGCCATGTTGTGGGCCTTCGCCCACCGCGCCGCCTTCCTCGCCACGATGGGCGAGATGCCCCTTCACGACGAGGACACCGTCACCAAGCCCGCCAACGGAGGAACCGAACATGAATGAGGAACCGAAGGACCCGCTGCTGCTCGACCACGACGCCGACGGCATCAAGGAGCTCGACAACAACCTGCCCAGCTGGTGGGTGTGGCTGTTCTACATCTGCATCGTCATCGCCTTCGTCTACATGGGGTATTACCACGTGCTGAAGATGGGCCCGCTGCAGGCCGAGGAGTACGCCGCCGAGGCCAAGGCCGGCGACGCCATCAAGAACGCGGCGCTGGCCCGCTTCGAATCCGACATCGCCACCCTCAAGCCCGCCTCGGATCCGCAGGTGCTGACCAATGGCCTCCAGACCTACCAGGCCCTGTGCGCCCCGTGCCACAGGCCCGATGGCGGCGGCCTCGTCGGACCCAACCTCTGCGACACCTACTGGATCCACGGATCCAACTACGTGGACACGGTGAAGATCATCGTCAACGGCGTGCCCGAGAAGGGCATGCTCACCTGGCGCGGCGTGCTCAAGCCCAACGAGATCCAGGCCGTGGCCAGCTACATCTACACGCTCCGGGGCTCCAATCCGGTCGATCCCAAGCCTTCCGAGGACAAGGCGCCCGCGCCGGTCCAGATGGATTTCGAATAGTGGTTGTCGCACCTGTACGGCCCCGTCGGGCCGCCCTCGGGCGGACGGCGGGGCCCTTCCTCCGATGAAAGACGAATCCGCAGAAGGCCGGACCTCCGCCGCCGAGGTCCCGGATCCGCATGGCGTGTCGCAGTCCGTCAACTGGAAGGACTACCGCGACCACCTCGCGACGGCCGACCAGCAGGGCCGCCGCCGTTGGCTCCATCCGAAGAAGCCTTCCGGAACCTGGCACACGCGCCGGGCCTGGTTCGCCGCCGTCCTCATCGTGGTCATGTTCGCCGGCCCCTGGATCCGCATCCAGGGCAACCCCCTCCTGATGATCAACATCGTGGAGCGCAAGTTCTCGATCCTCGGCCAGATGTTCTGGCCCCAGGATTCCGTGCTCTTCGCCGTGGCGATGCTCGTGTTCATCACCGGGATCATCGTCTTCACCACCGCCTTCGGCCGGCTCTGGTGCGGTTGGGCGTGTCCCCAGACCATCATGATGGAGATGGTCTTCCGGAAGCTGGAGTACCTGATCGACGGGGATTCCGCCGAGCAGAAGGCCTTGGCGGATGCTCCGTGGACCGCGCGCAAGATCGCCCGGCGCGTCTTCAAACACGTCGTCTTCTACGGCGTGTCCTTCATCGTGGGGAACACCCTCTTCGCCTACATCGTGGGCAGCGACCAGTTGCTGAAGATCCAGCTGGACGACCCCCGCAACCACGTCACCGGGCTCACGTTCATGATCCTGTTCTCGCTGCTGTTCTACGCGATCTTCGCGCGGTTCCGCGAGCAGGCCTGCACCTTCATCTGTCCCTACGGCCGGTTCCAGTCGGCCGCCCTCGACGAGAACACGATGCTGGTCATGTACGACCGCCGCCGCGGCGAGGCCCGCGCCCCGTGGCGCAAGGGGGAATCCGTTTCGGACCGGGCCGCCCAGGGGCACGGCGACTGCGTGAACTGCCGCCAGTGCGTGGCGGTCTGCCCGACCGGCATCGACATCCGGGACGGCACCCAGATGGAGTGCGTCAACTGCACCGCCTGCATCGACGCCTGCGACCAGATCATGGACCGCGTCGGACGCCCGCACGGCCTGATCCGCTTCGCATCCCAGAACAGCGTGGAGAAGGGCGAACCCCAGCGGTTCACCAAGCGCATGCTGATGTACGCGATCGTGCTGGGCGCGCTGATCACCCTGTTCCTCACCCTCGTCCTCACCCGGGCCCCGGTGGAGACCACCTTCCTCCGGGCCCAGGGAGCCCTCTACCAGCCGGGCCCCGACGGCACGATCGGCAACGTCTATTCGGTGAAGGTCATCAACAAGGCCCACCACGACATCCCGGTGGAGTTCGTCCTTGAGGGGGTGGAGGGCAAGATCCGTGTGATGGGCGCCAATCCGCTGGTCGCGCCGAAGGAGTCCTTCGTCCAGACATCGGTCATGGTCTATCTGCCCAAGTCGGTGCTCACCGGATCCGCCACGCGGATCAAGGTCGGCGTCTTCTCGGGCGGCAAGCGTCTCGAGGGCCTCGGCACGACGTTCGTCGGTCCCCGCAACGACGAGTGAGACCGCCCGTCGTGGAACAAACCAAGCCATCGCCAATCCCATGAACCTCCAGGAAATCCGCCGCAATCCGTGGCCCTACGCCATCGTCGCCTACTTCGCGGTGTTCATCAGCGCGATGGTCTGCTGGGCGGTCTTCGCCATCCGGCAGAGGCAGGACCTGGTCCGGACCGACTACTACGAGGAGGAGCTGCGCCACCAGAGCCACATGGACCGTGTGAGCCGGAGCGCGGCCTTGCCCGCACAGATCGGACTTTCCGACGCCACCGGCGGACGTTCCCTCGTGATCGCCCTGCCTTCGGTCCACGCGGGCCGCGGGGCCACCGGCAGCATCGAGCTGTATCGTCCGTCGGACTCCCGCCTCGACCAGCGGATGCCGCTCACCGCCGGGGTGGATGGCGTGCAGCGCGTGGATGCCGCGGGACTCCGGGATGGGCTTTGGAAGGTGCGGGTGCGCTGGACCGTCGGACGGGACGAGTTCTACACGGACCGGGACGTCGTGGTCGGCGTCCCCCATTCCTGATCCGACCCGGAAGGAAAGGATCCATGGAATACGCCACCCCCTTCCTGCTGGGACTGCTGGGAAGCCTGCACTGCGCCGGGATGTGTGGTCCGTTGGCGGTCGCGGTCTCCGCCTCGGGAGGGGGATCCCACCCGGCAACGGGACGCCTGCTCTACAACCTGGGCCGCCTCGGTACCTACACCTTGCTGGGCGCGCTCTTCGGGCTCTTCGGGCAGGGGTTGGCCATCGCCGGCTTCCAGCGCTGGCTCTCCATCACCGCCGGGGTGGTGATCCTGGCCGGCCTGGTGGCCAGCACCCGCCGGTCACCCACCGGGCTGCTGCTGCGGGCGGTCGGCTTCCTGAAGTCCCTGTTCGCCCGTTTGCTGGGCCGTGGATCCCTCGGTTCCCGGCTGTTGCTCGGGTCGCTCAACGGATTGCTGCCCTGCGGCCTCGTCTACGTGGCCTCGGCGTCCGCGGCGGCAACCGGTTCACCGGTCGTCGGCGCGGCATGGAACCTCGCCTTCGGCCTGGGAACCTTGCCGTTGATGCTCGCCATCACCTTGGCCGGCGGCCGGATGCCGTTCGTGTGGCGGCTGCGGCTGCAACGTTTCATCCCGGCGGGCGTGGCGGTCACGGGCGGGATGCTCGTGCTGCGCGGTCTGGCGTTGGGCATCCCCTACCTGAGCCCCGCATCCGGCGCCAACGGCCTGGTGTGTCACTGAATCCCCGGCAGCCGCGGCCGCCATGGGTGTGGTTCCCGATTCCCGAATCGAGGCTCCAGATGCGGCCGGCCCTGCCCTGGCGGACACGGCTACGGGAGCGACCCGTCATGGACGCGGCTCGGTTCATCCTCGGATCCGCGCTCGTTCCCCCCATCCCTCAGGATTCGGCCGTCCCGGATTGGGAACCCGTTCCGCCTCGCCCCTCGGCTTGGGAGAACTGAGGCCGGAAGACGTGCGGCCACTCCTGCCAGGTCCGACACAAACCCGATCGCACCGGATGGTGCAGGATCTGATCCGTCTTCTCCGACACCTGCTTCGGTTCCCTGAGGCGGTGGTCGAAGAATCCCGGCTGCCATGAGATCCCGAGACCTTCCGCCAGATGCTCCTTCCAGAGGATCATCGAGGTGGTGAGACCCGGCTTCCGTGGAAAGGAGAATATGCCCTGAAGGTGGTCGGGCATGATGAGGAGAAGGCGGCAGGACCACTTGCCGGTCCGGTGGAGGAACGCGGTCGAATCGAGGATCCTCGCCGAAACGTGGGGATCGCAGAGGCCGATCCCGTCGTGCACGACGGCGTTGACGGCGATGAAGTACCAGCTGCCCTCCGGGACCCAGCTCGGAGGGGTGTGGAGGTGATGCGGTCTGTGTGGGCCTTTGTGGAGATGCATCCGGCGATCTTCACCGGAGCCGGCCTACCCATCAGCGCGCCGCTGGCGCCCACTTCGTTGGTTTGTTGCCCGTCGTCGGAGGGGCGCCCCGTTCACCGGACTTTTCCGATCTGGTTTCCTGATCCGATGAAGGGGCGATCGGTGAGATCCGCCGGGGAGTTCATCCGCAGATGTCGCAGATGTCCGCAGATGAACCCTGGTTGGGCTCCTTCTGAATGTTCGGAGGGGCGGTTCCACAAGCCGGTTCATCTGTGTGGATCTGCGAAATCTGTGGATGGGACTTCTGGCGCTTGGCCTCAAGAGGCGTCCTCGCATGAGGCGGGACCCGGATGGGTGGGCGGGCCTGCTCTGGGCGTGATGTTGGCCAAACGGGCATGCCCGAAAGCCAAGCAGCGGAAACCGGTGTTCATCCGGTTTCCGCTGAGTCGTGCAAACTGAATTCCTGAATCGCTCCCCGATGTCTCGTCCGTGGAGGGGTGGGCGTCGGGTTGCGGGTGGCCCGGCCTACTTCCCGGGTTTGGGAGGCAGAAGCTGCAGGACGTCCTGCTGACGCAGGTACCACTCGCGCAGCGTGCGGGAGAGCATGGCTTCCTTGAACTCCTTGAAGTTCGCGATGTTCAGGGCGCCTTCCACGTCGTCCTTGAGCGCCTTGTTCAGGTCACCCTTGGTGTCGATGGACCAGCCGCGGTAGGAACCGGTCTTGTCGTTCAGCATCCGGGCCGCGGCCAGCCGGGTCGGCGAATCGTAGCGGAACTCCACGACCTCGACGAAGCCCTTGTCGACCTTGCCCTTGATGCGGCGCGACTCGTCCTTGGCGGTCAACACCAGCTTGGCGACGTCGGCGATGCGTTGCTCGAGCTTCGCGGTGATGTCTCCCTCCTCCAGCGTCTCGACGGCGGTGAGCGCGAGGTCGCGTGGGGCGTTTTCCAGCCGCTGGCAGACCTGCTTCACCAGCTCGGTCTCGAGTTCCGCGAAGTACTTCTCGCCGCGCTTCAGGATGATCTCCTTCTCCTCGGGTGTGAACGCGTACTTCTTCTCGTCGAGGCCGACGAAGTTGGTGTAGGCGGGCGTCTCCAGGAGCTTCTTCAACCGGGCCTGGAGCGCGGAGGCGGACACCTTCTCGGCGATGGTGACGCCCTTGGGCGCGTCCTTCAGCTCGAGCTTGAGGTCGAGCGGGAGGAAGGCGAAGAGGGCGCGGTCGACGCCGCCGAGGCGTTCGAACTGGTCGTTGAGGTCCTTCCAGTGGGCCTTGGCGCGGTCCTTCTCGTTGAGCTCGCCGATGAAGTCGAACTGGTTCTCGATGCGGATCGAACGGGCGCCGGCGCGGAACCAGCCGAGCATGTCGGCGAAAGAGGCCGCGAGGCGCCCGGCGGCGCGGTCGGGCGAGAGGTTCACCTCGGCCACCGGCACGGCGTCGCGGGAATCCCGCGGGGCCTTCGCGCCGATGAAGGTCTCGACGAGGCTGTTGGGAAGCAGGCGGATGTCCTCGGCGAGCTGGCCGTAGGCGCCGATGACGGGCTCGACCCCGAAGTCGAAGCGCTGGAGGTCGCCCCAGACCCCCACCTGGTCGTCGGTGCCGAAGAGCATCTTCTTGTCACGCGGCTCGCTGCCGCCGAGGTAGCCCCACTGGATCGCCGCGCGGTCGTGGGGCAGGGGGGACTTCTGGGTGCGGATGATCCAGCCGGCCTGCACGGACGACTTGAACACCGGATACTCCATGATGGAGGAGGTGGCGTAGCGGTTGGTGTAGGAGTCGAGCACGCCGTTGGTGACGTAGGACTGGAACCACTCGTCGAGCTCCTGGCGGTTGAGGGTGGCGGCGACGCTGCCGGCGAAGTTGTGGCGCAGTCCGAGGACGTGTCCGACCTCGTGCGCGACCACCTGGCGGACGTAGTCCTGGGAGGTGCGCATGGTGGCCTCGTCGGTGAGGCCTTCCTTGGAGAGGAGGTCCTCGAGTCCCTGGGCGTACTGCAGGGCGAACTCCGGCGCCTGGATCTGGCACAGGCCGTTGGCTGTCATCCACGGGAAGCCCTGGGCGGCCTCGCCCTGGGAACCGGGGATGGTGGACGACTTCTTGTCACCGGCCATCTCGCGCATGGCGCGCAGGAGGGTGCGGGCGCGCGACTTGCCGCTGATGCCGAACACCGAGGTCATGAAGGCCTGCCCGTGCTGGGATTCGCCGCTGCGCGGGTCGAGCAGGATGTCGGCGTAGGCGAAGCCGGCGCTGTCCCACGGCACCCACTGGACGATGTTGTACCGGGGATCGGGGGCGGTGACGCCCTCGGGAGCCTTCTCGGCGCGCACCACGTTGGTTCCGAAGGCGCGGTTCCAGTAGAGGATGCCGTCCTTCACGGCCTCGACGTATTCGGCGGGCGTGTTCGCGCTGAAGTGGAAGACGACCGGCTTCGAGATGTCGAAGCGGGCCATCTGCGGCGACGGCCGTCCGGTGGTCTCCTCGAGGCGCGCCTGGCTCTCGAAGAACTTCGAGTAGCGGAGGTCGGATGCCGGGGCCTCCTTGCCTTTGTAGGTGCCGGCGGAGTACGGGGTGAAGAAGTACCGGACCTCGAACTGCTGCTCGAGGTTCGACTGCGACTCGCGGTCGCGGACCTGGACGCTCTGGCGGATGGTCAGCTGGTCCCCGTTCTTCTCGGCGAGGAACACCCGCGACTGCGGGATCTCGAGCGACTCGTCGCGCGCGGACGAGTTGAAGTTCCGGCCGCCGATCCACATCTCGGTGTAGAGGCGCCGCATGCCCTTGTTGAAGTCGATGACCACCTTGTTGCCGTCCTGTTCGACGATCGGGAAGGTGGTGAGGAGGCGGCGGGCCGGGAGGTCCTTGGTCACCACGAGGCCGTCGGTGGCCTCGTAGAGGTCCACGCCGTCGTGGAAGAGCTCGAAGCGCACGACGCGGCCGGAAAGGCCGGTGGAGGTGGCGGCGACGGTCTGGGGGATCCGCGAGGCCGACATCAGGTGCTCCTTGCCGAGGGCGGAGCGGGGGATGACCAGGGTGTTGTTGGCCCCGATGGTGATCTCGAGGGCGGGCTTCTTGGCGGCCTGTGCCGCGACCGGAAGCGGCGCCGTGGCGAGCAGCAGTCCGAGGGCGGGGAGGAGGTGGAGGAATCCGGACCGCAGGGACCGGATCGGGGAGGCACTGGGAGGAGTCATGCGCAACCATCGCCCTCCCGTTTGGGACGGCGGGCGGACGACAATGGCATCGGGATCCCGGACACGCCAGCGCTTCCGGGCGAAGAGGTTCAGCGTTGGAGGAACTTCACCACGGCCTCGGTCCGGGAGGTGACGTGGAGCTTCTCGTAGATGCGACGCAGGTGGCTGTGCACGGTGTCCACGGCGAGTCCGAGCGCGGATGCGATCTCCTTGTAGCGGTATCCCTGGGAGAGGAGCTGGAGGACCTCCTCCTCACGTCCGCTCAACTCGACCTTCCGTGGGCGGGCGACGTTCGCCGGGAAGAACTTCTCCACCACCATCCGGGCGATCTGCGGCGACATCGGCGCCCCGCCGCGGTGGACCTCGGCGATGGCCTCGAGGATGCGGGCGGGCGGTGTCCGCTTGAGCAGGTAGCCGCTGGCCCCGGCGGAGAGGGAATTGAAGAGGTCCTCGCTGTCGTCGAAGACCGTCAGCATCACCACCTGGATCCCGGGACGATCCGCCTTGAGCTGGCGGACGCATTCGATGCCCGAGCGGCCGGGGAGGTTGATGTCCATGAGGACGACCTCCGGACGGACTCCCGGAAGGCCCTCGAGGGCCGCCTCGGCGCTTTCGAAGGCGCCGCACAGCTCGTAGCCCGGAGTGCCCCGGACCAGCAGGGAGAGGCTCTGCCGGATGTCCGGATCGTCCTCGACGATGGCGACGCGGATGTTCATGTGATGCCACAAGGCTCCCGGCGGGGTGGGTCCCCGGCAATCGCCGAAACGGGTGAACGTCCATCGCCGGAATCCCCATGCGGAGCGATGCCTTTGGGCTTGGCACACAAAGCCGGAAAGCCGCAGGGGAGCGGGGAGGAAGCCGCCCGTTCACCGTGGCAGGACCGGACAGCCAATGGAGATCCCATGCTCCGGACCCATTCCGGCGCCGCGTTGGCGTCTTGGCGCACTTGCGTGAGGTCGGGTGTCGTCCCAATGGGAACGATCCGGCTCAGGCGATGCCGATCGGAACCCGGATGACGACCTCGGTTCCGCCTCCCTCGCGCGGTCCGATGCGGAATCCGCCGCCGAGCTGCTCGACGCGGCGGGCCATGTTCCCGAGTCCGTTGCCGGGACGCCGTTCCGGTTCCGGCGGCAGGCCGCGGCCGTTGTCGGCGACGGTGATGGTGAACGTGCGCGGGCCGTGGACGAGGCGCAGCAGGACTTCGGTGGCCTCGGCGTGCTTCACGACGTTGTTGAGGGCCTCCTTCACCACGAGGAAGACCTGGTGCCGCGTCTCCGCGGCGACCGGGTGGGGAGGAACGGAGACCGGCAGGTCGAGGCGCAGGCGCATCGGGGTCTCCTCGAGGTACTCGGTGGCGTACTGGCAGAGGTAGCCGGCGAGGTTGGAGAGCGTGTCGTTGGAAGGCTTCACCGCCCAGACCATCTCGTTGAGGGCCCGGGCGGCCTCGCGGGACATCCGGGCGACGGACTGCAGGTGTTCCATCGCGGTCGGGGTGCCCTGGTGGCGGTCCGCCAGCTCGCTGAAGAAGGCGATCTTGGTGAGCCGGGCGCCGAGGTCGTCGTGCATGTCGCGGGAGATGCGCGCGCGTTCGCGTTCGACCGCCGCCTGCTTCTCCACCGCTGCGAGTCTCAGCGCGAACCGGCGGGTCGAGATCAGCCGCACGATCCAGGCGACGACGAGGATACCCCCGGCCGTCGCCGCCGCCGTGAAGGTGCGCGTCTCCCAGAAGTAGGAGTCCACCCGGAGCACGAGCGGATGACGGGCCTCGTGCCACACGCGATCGGGTCCCACGGCCTGCACGCGGAGCGTGTGGTTCCCGGGGCGGAGCCGTGGGTAGAAGGCCGAGCGTCTGCGGTCCGACTCCACCCACCCCGGGTCGACGCCCTCGAGCCGGTAGCGGAACCGCAGCTTCTCCGGCTGGCTGAGCTGGACGCCGGTGTAGCGGACCTGGATCTGGTCGGTTCCCGCCGGAACCTCGACCGGTCTGCCGGGCATGACGACCACCGGGCGACGGTCCAGCTGGACCTCCTCGATGTGCACGATGGCCGGCTCCAGACGTGTCTCCACCTCCGAGGGCCGGAACGAGACGAGGCCGCGGAGTGTGGCGCAATGGATCCTGCCGTCCGCGTCGCGGATGATAGTCGGCTGCGCCGGACCATGGGACTCCCGTCCCGAAAGGCCGTCCTCAAGCCCGAACCGGTCGGTGTCGAGGTGGCGTTGACGCCCGGCCACGCAATCCTCGAACGCATCCCGCCGCACCCGCAGGATGCCCTTCAAGGTGGCCAGCCAGAGGTTGCCGAGGTCGTCGGCGACCATGCCGCAGACGGCGTTGTCGGCGGGATCCTCGTTGAGCGGGAACCCGAGTATCCTGCCGTCGCGAATGCGGTTCAGCTGGTTGCCCTTGGTGCCGATCCAGACCGATCCGTCGGGGTCGGCGAGCAGGGAGTAGGCGCCGTACGGCAGCGTGTTGGTCCCATGATGCCATGCGCTCCAGTGGCCGTTGTCCAGCATGTTCAGGCCGGTGTAGCTGCCGCCCCAGATCCGGCCGCGGGTGACCTCCGTGAGACAGAGGAAACCCGATTCGACAAGGCCGTCGGCATGGCGGTGACTCGTCCACTCGGCACCCCTCCGCTGCAGTACCCGGTTGGCGGCACCGATCCAGAAGTCCCCGGCGCCGGACTCCAGGAAGCAGGCCGGCCATTCGACCTCCTTCGGGCCCAGGCCTGCGGGAGTCCAGCCCATCTCGTGGCGTCCGTCGGTCCTCCGCTGCACACCTGGCAGTTCCTGGCCGATCCAGAGCGTTCCCGATCGGTCCTCGTGCAGGGAGATCACCGTCGATCCGGGCTTCTGTTCCCGGACCCGGACGGTCTCGCGACCATCCCAGGACCAGACGAGGCCTTCCCGGCTTCCCAGCCACAGACCGCCCTCCCGACGGGCCGAGACCGTGGGGAGATGCTCGCTGGGGAATCCGTCCGCGGCTCCCCGGGTGGTGAAGGGGTTCGGGCTCAGCCGGATCAAGCCCCGGGAGTAGGTGCCGATCCACAGGTTGCCGTCGTTGTCCATCAGCATGGACGAGGCGTCGATGATGCGGTTTCCCTCGGGGTCGCGGACGGCCTCCGCCTTGCCGGTCTTGCCGTCCAGGACGAACGCCCGTCCGCCATACACCGTGACGCAGGCGTCGCCGTTCGGACATTCGGCCAGCATCGAGACCTGGTCGGTCACGCCGGTCTGCCGGAGGGTCAGGAGCGGGGCCTTTCCGTCGACGATGCGGCAGACGGCCTTGTCCAACATGAACCAGGAACCGGAGGACTTCCTCTGGGCCTGCCAACTGTTCCTGTGGTCCGGCAGCGCGGGAAGGTCGTCGACATCGACCCAGGCGCCGTTGCGGAGCTCGGACCAGCGGCCGTCCCGGAAAACGGTGGGACCGGCACGGCCCGAGGCGAAGACCGGCCGGCCGCCGATCGTGGGTCCGGGTGCCGCGGGGCCGAATCCGCCGGGAAGGATCTCCTGGAGGCGTCCGCCATCGCGGACCACCCAGTCGCGTCCGCTGTCGTCCTCCATCCAGGCCGCGATGTTCACCAGGTCGAACCGGGGAACGAAGGAACCGTCGTCCAGACGCTGGATCCACAGCCCGGTGCGGGCGAGGAAGAGGAGTCCGTTCCGGCGGGTCGGAAGGAAGGAGATGATGTCGCTGGTGGAGAAGTCGGGGACCCGCCGGACGTCGAAGACCTCGAAGCGCTGGCCGTCGAACCGCGCGAGGCCGTTGATCGTGCCCACCCACAGGTAGCCGTCCTCGGTCAGCGCGAGGCTGTTGACGTTGTTGTTCGGCAGGCCGTCGTCGACCGTCCACAGCTTCTGTCTCAATCCGACGGTGGTCTCCGCGGCGGCCGCGGCCAGGGCGAAGAGGAGGGAGAGCAACGTCCAGGCGCGGATCCGGTGATGGAGCGGGGACGGCATCGGGCGGTTTGGGGAGCGGTCTTGGGAACCTTCCATGGAAGGAGTTCCTTCCGCAACGCGGGAAGGCGGAGGGGCCGGCAGATGAACCCCCCGCACCTTTCGGGGATGCGGGGGGTGGCTGGGGTCGGGACCGGGCCGGGGCGTGGTCCGCCTCGGTTCAGAGACGGATGCAGACCGCCTTGGTCTCGGTGTAGAGCGAGAGCGCCTCCTCGCCCATCTCGCGGCCCCAGCCGGACTGCTTGTACCCGCCGAAGGGCAGGGCGGCGTCGAAGATGTTGTAGCAGTTGACCCAGACGGTGCCGGCGCGCAGGGCGGAGGCGATGGTGTGGGCGCGGGAGACGTTGGTGGTCCAGACGGCGGCGGCCAGGCCGTAGATGTTGTTGTTGGCGGCGGCGACCACCTCGTCGACGTCGGTGAACGGGATGGCGCAGACGACGGGGCCGAAGATCTCCTCCTCGACGACCTTCATGCCGGGCTTGGTGTTCACGAGCACGGTGGGCTGGACGAAATAGCCCTTGTCGCCGGCGCGGGTGCCTCCGGCGAGCGGCTTGGCGCCCTGGGCCTTGCCGGACTCGAGGAAGCCGAGCACGCGGGCGAGCTGCTCCTCGGAGACGAGCGGGCCCATCTCGGTGTCGGGCAGGTGGCCGGGGCCGACCTTGATCTTCTTCGCCGCGGCGGCGACGCCCTCGACGACCTTGTCGAAGTGCTTCTTGTGCACGTAGAGCCTGGAGCCGGCGCAGCAGCACTGGCCGTGGTTGAAGAAGATGGCGCTGGCGGCGCCGGGGATCGCGGTGGCGAGGTCGGCGTCGTCGAGGATGATGTTGGGCGACTTGCCTCCGAGCTCGAGGGAGACCTTCTTCAGGTCGTTGGCCGCGGCGCGGACGATGATCTTGCCGACCTCGGTGGATCCGGTGAAGGCGACCTTGTCGATGCCGGGATGGCCGGCGAGCGCGGCGCCGGCGGTCTCACCGTAGCCGGTGACGATGTTCACGACGCCGTCGGGGAAGCCGGCCTCCTGGATGAGCTCGCCGAGGCGCAGGGCCGAGAGCGGGGTCTGTTCGGCCGGCTTGAGCACGACCGTGCATCCGGTGGCGAGGGCGGGACCGAGCTTCCACGCGGCCATGAGCAGCGGGAAGTTCCACGGGATGATCTGTCCGACGACGCCGACCGGCTCGCGCTGGGTGAACGCGTGGAACCGCGCGCCCGGGGCGTAGGGCACGGAGATCGGGAAGGTGCGGCCGTGGATCTTGGTGGCCCAGCCGGCCATGTACCGGAAGAGGTCGATGGCGAGTGGCACGTCGGCGACGCGGGCGACGCCGAGCGGCTTGCCGTTGTCGAGCGACTCGAGCGTGGCGAACTCCTCGAGGTTCTTCTCCAGGAGGTCGGCGAGCCTCAGCAGCAGGCGGCCGCGTTCGGAGGCGGTGAGCCGGGACCAGGGTCCGGTCTCGAAGGCCGCCCGCGCGGCGGCGACGGCGAGGTCGACGTCGGCCTTCTCGCCGGCGGCCACGTTGGCGATCGGTAATCCCGTGGCCGGGTTGAACGTCGGGAACGACCCGCCCCCGAGGGCCTGCACCCACTTGCCGTTGATCAGCATGGGACGGGTCTTCGCGGAGGCCTTCGCGGCCGGCTTGGATTTTGCAGCGGACTTGGCGGGAGACTTGGCGGTCTTCATCGGAGGACGGGATGACGCGACGGTAAACGACGGCGACCCGGAAACGTTCCGGGACATCACAGGTGGATGAGGATTTCTAGGACGCCGTCGGACCGCAGGAAAGGATGCAGTTGATCGGGTTGTCCGTCGTCCGGGGTCCTTCGCCCGTCGTCCGGCTCGACGGGGCCTTGCGGCTGTGCGCCTCAGTCCGTGGCGCGGGGCTTCCTACGCTTCATCTCCGTGACCTTGTAGACCTCGCCGCTCCGGTCATAGGTGGTCCACTCGCCGACCTGTTCGCCCGCCTCGAAGCTGCCCGAGCGCAGACGGGTGCCGTCGAGCCGGAACCACTCCCAGTAGCCGGTCGGAACTCCGTCCGACATCGGGCCGCGGGCCCGGATGCTGCCGTCCCGGTGGAGTTCGACGTGTTCCTGGATGACGGCTTTCCTGGGAGGCATGGGAGTGAGGTTTCGGAGGATCCTCAGCTGCGGGAGCGTTCGCAACGGATCCGTTCCCGGATCCGCTCGCGGGCCCCGTCGGGAAGCCGGGAGCGGGGAGAACCGCCCGGGAGCGGGTCCGGACGATCCCCGCTCCTCCGTGCCGCCTCGTGCACCAGGGCGATCTGGTCGAGGTAGCGCCGGCAGGCGGAGCAGATGCCGAGGTGGATCCGGACCTGGAGCCGGGCGACGACGCCCTCTGGCGCATCGAGGCGTCGGGATCCGAGCGCCACGATCTTGCGGCAGGGCGGTGTGAGGGCGGCGAGTAACAGGATCCAACGCCGTCGCAGCCTTTGAAACAGGGTCGTGCTCATCGTGTGCCGGTGCCGGTCTCGCCGGCCTTGAACCAGTTGGATTCGAGACAATGGCGGAGGGCCATTCGGGCGCGGTGGAGCATCACCCACAAGTTGCCCTCCGAGATGTTCAGCTGGCTGCAGATCTCGCGGGTCGGAAGGTCGTCCACTTCCCGAAGCCAGAAGGCGCAGGCGATGCGCTCCGGGAGCTTTCCGCAACAGCCGCGGAACACCTTCCAGAACTCGTCCCGGTCGAGGGCCTCACCCATCCCTTCCCATTCCTTCGGGGCCGAGGCGCGGTTCCAGTGGCCCGGGAACTCCGGGTTCTCGAAGGCGGATTCCTCCTGCCCGGAATAGAACTCGAGATCGGTGAAACTGGTCTCGCGGCTCGCCTTTCGGAAGTGGTCGAGGATCTTGTTGCGCAGGATCCCGGTCAGCCAGGTCCGCTCGGTGGAACCGCCCCGGTAGCGTTCGGCGCCCTTCCAGGCCGCGAGCAACGCCTCCTGGACCAGGTCCTCCGCCCGCTGCGGATCCCGTATCCGCGAGATCGCATAGTGGAAGAGGTAGTCGCCGTGCTCCTCGATCCAGCGTTCGGGATCGAGGTTGCCGCCGCCCGGCTCCGACGGATCCGCGGTCTTCCTCCCGACTCCGGGCACGCCGGGATCCCGGCCGGATTCAGGTGGGTTCATTCGGTTCCAAGGGAAGGTGGGGCGGACGCGGATGCGGACGGTTCCGGTGGACGGGACCCGGCTGTCGCAGCCGGACCGGACCGGAGCCGACCTGCGAACCGTCCCCTTGTGCGACTGGAATGCAAGCCGTCCTGGGGCGGCCGCGCATGGGCTTCCGAGCGTGCCGTGTCCCGGATCCACGCCACCTGTCGGCGATAGCGGCGGCAGTCGGAGCAGAAGGCCAGGTGCAATCCGACGCCGAAGGCGTCCGCCGTCGCCGGGAGGGTGTCCAACCGCTCGGAGGCCGCCCGGGCCATCCGCCTGCAGCTGGGCAGCAGCCTTTCCATGAGAGTCATCCCGGGTGCGTCGCAACATGCATGGAGTTCCTTACGGGAATTCGCATGGATCCGGAATGGCGGGATCCTGGGGATGGGCCACGGAGACACGGAGGACACGGAGGGAACGGATTCCCTCTGATGAAGTCAGACGGGCAGCGATGCTTCAAAGGGTGGTACTGCGGTCGGAGTCGATGTGCCGGAAATCGGGGGAATCAAGAATCGGGAATCGAGAATCCCCGACGCTATTTCACCACGGCGTAGAGGGTGCGGCCGGTGCCGACGTAGAGCACCCGGTTCGCGGCCACCGGGGTGGCGCTGATCGGGGCGTCGAGTCGGACCTGTCCCAGCAGCCGCTTCTCCTTCGACAGGGCGAACACGTAGAAGCCGCCGCGGCGGGTCCCGATGTAGACCTTGCCGTCTGCGACCAGGGCCGACGCCCAGACCTCTCCGTCCAGCTCGTGGGTCCAGAGTCCCTCTCCCGTGGCGGCATCGATGCAGTGGAAGGTCCGCATCGAGTCGGCGGCGAAGACCATCCCTCCGGCGACCGCCGGCGTGCTCATGGTGTGTCGGCCGATGGGATGCGACCAGACGAGGGAGGTTGCGGTGGTGTCGCCCTTGCCGCCGGCGCGGAGGCACTTCACCCAGGCCTCGTTCTTGCCCCAGAACCAGTCGCCGCCGCCGGCCACGTAGATGCGGTCGCCGTCGACGACCGGCATGCCGTAGATGTTGCTCGGGCTGGTGCGTCGGTTGTTGAGATAGGTGGCCACCTCCGACTTCGGGGCCTCGGGGTCGAAATCGAACCGCCACACCTCGTCGAGCCGGACGACGCCGGAGGCACCACGGCGGCTCCGGTGGGGTTCGAATCCGTAGAGCACGCCGTCGCCCCCGGCGAAAACGATCCGACGACGTCCGTCGATCCGGGCCATCGCGGGCGAGGACCAGGTGCAGTGGAAGATGCGTGGTCCGATGCCGAGACCGTCCTGCGCCAAAAGACGTCCAGTGCGCTTGTCGAGCACCACCAGGCTCGGGGCGTCGGGTCGCCGGATGCGGCGGTGGGTGTTGTCCACGCCGTTGCCGGTGTTGAGGTAGAGGTGGTCGCCGTCCACGAGGACCGAGCTGTGCGCGGCGTCGTGGGACCAGATGCCCACCTCACGGGTCAGGTCGAAGGACCAGAGGATGTCGGCGTCGAGCGGTCCGAGCGGGATCTCGGGCGCGGCCGGGACCCCGTTGGTGGTCTTCGGCGTGTAGTAGGCCGGTTCGTTGGTGATGCCCTGGTTGCCGTCGGCGAGTCCCTTGGCGTCGAGACACAGCACCACGCCGCGGTTGTCCACCAGGTAGACCCGGTCGCCTTCCGCGGTCCCCGGCGAACTCATCCCGGTCTTCGGCCAGTCGTGGTAGATGTCCTCCTCCCGCTTCGGCACCACCAGCTGCCAGAGCAGCTCGCCCGTCTTCTCGGAAAGACAGAGGAAGACCCCGCGGTCGCCGGTCCTCCGCGGGTCGCGGGGGGCCTCGTTGTTGGTCCCGACGTAGACGCGTCCCCGCGACACGATCGGCGTCGAGTGGGACTCGGACCCGGGCGCGCCGAGCGGGACGGACCACCGGATCCCGCGTCGGTTGACAGGGTCGAAGTCCGCCGGCAGGCCGCGTTCCGGCGAGGTCATGTTGCGCGACCAGGCTTCGCCGTACTGGGGTCGGTCGGCCGCTTCGAGCAGTCCCACGGAAAGCGCGGCGGCGAGGACGAATCGGTGGGTGGTCACGTGCGGAATCCAACCGTGCCCCGGTCGAAAAGGGAACAGCGGTCCGGAGGCGGCGCCCACGAAGCGGTGCCGAGCCGGGGCCGGATGCGGACGCTCCGGCCCTGTGCAAACCGTCGGCAGGAATCCGCAAGCGGCCGGGAGCGGAGCCGTGGCGCACCCGTTATCCAAGGTGCCGTTGTCGGGGGAACTCCCGGCGACAACAGCTTCCACGATGTACCTCGACTCACGCTTCCGCACCTCGGCCGGGTCGCTCCGCGGCCACGCCTTCCGTCTCACCGCAGCGCTGGTCTCGGGCGGCCTGGCCGCCGACGCGGGCGCGGAGCCGGTCGTCTCGCCGGCCGCCTCGACGACCAACGCCCCGTCGTCGCTCGAGCGCACCGTGGTCACCGCATCGGCCGCGCCGCAAATGTCCTCGCCGAAGTTCACCCAGCCGGTCCTGGACACGCCGCAGACGCTCGTGGTGGTGCCGCGCGAGGTGTACGCGCAGCAGGGGGCGATGAACCTCAGCGACGTGCTGAGGAACACCCCGGGCATCACCTTCGCGGCGGGCGAGGGCGGCAACGTCGCCTCGGGCGACTCGTTCTTCCTGCGCGGGTTCGACGCGTCGGGATCGCTGTTCGTGGACGGCGTCCGGAACCTCGGGGCGGTCTCGCGCGACACGTACAACCTCGAGCAGGTCGAGATCGCGAAGGGGCCGGCCGGTGCCGACACCGGGCGGGGCGGCAGTTCGGGCTACGTGAACATGGTTTCCAAGGCACCGCGGCGGGAGGACTTCCTCGACGCCTCGGTCTCCTATGGGACGGCCGAGCAGAAGCGCTTCACGGGGGACCTGAACCGCGCGGTGCCGATGGGATCGAAGGGAGATTGGCTGCAGGGAACCGCGTTCCGCCTGAACGGGCTGTTCCAGGAGAGCGGCGTGCCGGGCCGGGACCACCTGCGGAA
>CAIYXO010000352.1 GCA_903930165.1 uncultured Verrucomicrobiota bacterium
CGACGGAGACATCCCTCAGCTCGAGAACCGGAGGCGCCGCGGAGGTCCGGAAGGCGAGGACGAGGGCCAGCGCCAGAACCGGCAGGCTCCACGACCGTGGCAAACGGGTTGGCGGTCGTTGAACGCGGGACATCGGATGAAAGCGACGCAGGACACGGCCCGATGTTCAAGCGGGTATGGGTCCGGCTCTCCCGTTCCGCCATTGGGCCCTTGATGCAGAAGAGATCGGCAAGCAAAGCCGCCAAGGCGCGAGGGAGCGGGAAGGAAACCGCGGGTTCACCGTGGGAGAACCGGAAACCCAATGGTGGTCTTCGACCCCGGTCCCAATTCCGGTGCCGCGTCTTGCGTCTTGGCGTATTTGCGTGAGGTCGGTCCTCGTCCCTACTCAATCGTTCCGGCTATTTCAGCCGCACCTCGAACAACGCCCCGCCTCCGGGATTGCTGGACACCGAGACGCTCCCGCCGTGCGCCTCGACCACCGCCTTCACGACGCTCAGGCCGAGACCGAGTCCCCGCTGACCCCGGCTGCGGTCGCCGCGGTAGAGACGCGTCCAGACCTTCGCCTGCTCCTCCGCCGGAACCCCGGGCCCCGAATCCCGAACCTGGACCACGGGGACGTCGCCGTCCTTTCGGACCTCGACCCACACCCGACCGCCCTGCGGCGTGTACTTGATCGCGTTGTCGAGCAGGTTGGCCACGACCTGCCGCAGGCGCACCGGATCGACCTCGGTCACCACCGGCTCCGACGCGTCGACCTGCAGCACGATCGCCTTTTCCTTGGCCGTCATCGCGTAGGCGTCGGCCAACTCCGACGCCAAGCGCCCGAGGTCGGTCGGACGCCGTTGCAGCCGCATCAGCCCGGCCTCGGCCTCGGTCACGTCGAGCAGCGCGTTCAACAGCTGCAGGACCCTTTCGCTCTCCTCCACGCAATCCGCGAGCGCCTCGCGAGCCGCGGCGGGATCCGCCACGAGCAGCGCGATCTCCGCCGCGCCCCGCATGCGCGTCAGCGGCGTCCGCAGGTCGTGCGCGGCGTTGTCCAACGACTCCCGCATCGCCCGGATCAGCCCGGCGTTCCGCTCCAGCACCGAGTTGAAGAGCCCGGCGAGCGCCTCCAGGTCGTCTTCCTTTCCACGGACCGGGACCCGCGCGTCGAGGTCGCCCGTGGCGATGATGCGCCGGGCGGTCTCCGCCATCTCGCGCACGGGCCGGAGGGCGCGGCCGGCGAGGAAGGATCCCGCCGCCAGCGACACCACCACCATCCCGGCGCCGGCCACGAGGAAGCTCTTCCGGAACGGCGCGAGCACCGCCTCGCGGTTGTTGGTGACGCGCCCCACCTGGAGCAGCGCGCCGTCGGGCTGCACCGCCGACGCGATCGCGATCTCCTGTTCCGCGCTCTTCGGGATCCGGACCACCTCGACCGGCCTCGCGAATCCCATCCAGTCCCGTTCATAGCCGCGGATTTCGACCCAGGCTTCCGGGACCGAGGCGAAGGAGACGACGTTTCCTCGGCCCAGGATCCGGATGAAGAGGGGCGTGCCCCCGGAGCTTCCCTTCTCCCGCTCCACCGCGGCCTGGAGCGCGCGCACCCCGCCGGCCTGGTAGAGCGTCCCGTATTCCTTGAGCCGCGACGCGAGGATCTCCGCGTCCTTCTCCGCCAACGCCCGGGAGAGGAGCAGGTAGGCCACCCCGAAGAGGACCGCCACCGAGACGGCGAAGATCGTCGCGTACCAAAGGCTCAGTCGGTGCCCGAGCCGGATGAAGGGGGCGCGCGGGGACATGGGCGGCTCGGGTAAGCGGAATCGGCCTCAGGCCGCGAAGACCCTGCGGAGGAACTCGACCGAACGACGGTGGTTCTCCACCGCACCCCGGGTGATCCGGGTTCCCTGCTCCAACGCCAACTCCACGGAGAAACGCCTCGGCAGCCCCCGCTCGCGGGCAAAGCGGGCGATCTCGCCGTAGTCGATGTCGCCGCTGTCGAGGTCCTCCCACCACACGCCTTCCCGGCTTTGGCGCAGATGCCACGACACGACACGGCCGCCGTATTGGCGGAGGGCGTCCATGGGAACCACGCCGCCACGGTACATCCAGTGGGTGTCGATGCAGAAGTCCACCTGTCCCGCCTCGGTCATGGCGAAGTTGTGATGGAACTCGCGCGCGTCGTTGCGGAGTTCCGGGGTGTGGTGGTGCAGCCCGAGTCGGAGACCCAGCGCGCCCAACTCCTTGCCCAGACGTGCGAGCGCACGACCCTGGGTGAGCAACTCCGCCGCGGTCTTGTCGCGTCCGATCGGATCGGGGTTGCAGACGATCACCTCGAAGCCGGCCTTGGCGCAGACCGCTCCCGCCCGGACGAGGGCGTCCACCGTCGCCCCGGCCCGCTCGTCGTGGAACGCGCCTCCGGTGTAGAGACTCACCGGACGCAGGCCCTTCGACTTCAGACGCTCCGCGAACGCCGCGTTGGCGTCCGGATTCGCGCTGTCCACCGAACCCTCGGCGTAGTCGCAACCCATGTCGCGCAGCGCGGAGAAAACTTCGTCCAGATGCGCACCGAAATCCTTCTTCTCCCGGTCGTAGTACTGTCCCCAGCCGTAGAGCTGGCTGCCGATGCGTGTCGGCGCGGCCGGGACCGGATCCGCCGCGGCGAGGCCGAAGGCCGAGGCGTTCGCCGCCACCAGCGCGGACGCCTGAAGGAACTCACGATGGGAGACGGGATTCATCCCGGGATCGAAGCGCCTCCGTGCCCGAAATCCAAGCGGTTAGCAGGACAAGGCGACTACCCCAGCCGCCGGGTCATCTCGCTAGAATCCGAACCCGGCAATATCGGGCGTCGCCGGTCCCTGCCGGAACCACGACACGGACCTCTTCCCAGAGGTTGTCGATCGGCAGGA
>CAIYXO010000353.1 GCA_903930165.1 uncultured Verrucomicrobiota bacterium
CCAGTTCCAGCAGCTCGGGATACTTGCCGAAGAAGTTCTTCCGGATGTAGGCGCCGCTCTCGACGACGTACTTCTGGTACTCGCCGTCCACGACCTCCTCCATGCGCTTGGCGAGCAGGCCCGTCTTGTCCTTGGCGAGCAGGTCGTCCCAGTTGGAACCCCACACCACCTTGATCACGTTCCAGCCCGCTCCGCGGAACTGGCCTTCGAGGTCCTGGATGATCTTGCCGTTGCCGCGGACCGGTCCGTCGAGCCGCTGGAGATTGCAGTTGATCACCCAGACCAGGTTGTCGAGGTGCTCGCGTCCGGCGAGTGAGATCGCCCCGTGGGTCTCCGGCTCGTCCGACTCGCCGTCGCCGATGAAGGCCCAGACCATCGGGTCATGGTCCTTGGGGACAAGGCCGCGCGCCTGCATGTGGCGGCTGAAGCGGGCCTGGTAGATGGAATGGATCGGACCGAGCCCCATCGAGACGGTGGGGAACAGCCAGAAATCCGGCATCAGGTAGGGATGCGGATAGGACGAAAGCCCGGGATGGTCCTGAAGCTCCTGACGGAAGTTCTTCAGGTGCTGGTCGTTGAGGCGGTACTCGAGGTACGCGCGGGAGTAGTTGCCCGGCGAGGCATGGCCCTGGAAGTAGATCATGTCCGCCGTCTTGCCATCGGCGCCGCCACGGAAGAAGTGGTTGAAGCCGACTTCGTACAATGTGGCCAGCGACTGGAAGGTGGCGATGTGGCCGCCGACGTTCGTGGTCTTGTTGGCCTTGGCGACCATGGCCATGGCGTTCCAGCGGACGTGGGCCCGGATGAGCCGTTCCATCTCGAGGTCGCCCGGATATTCGGGCTGTTCCTCGACCGGGATGGTGTTCAGGTAGGGCGTCGTGGTGACATCCGGAACCGGAACTCCTCTGGCCCGAAGTCCTTCCACCAGACTGGCCATGACGATCTTGGCCTCCTCCGGCGACTTGCCGGCGAGGGCGATCTCCAGCAGATCCTCGAAGGAATCGGCATACCGGGTCAGCTGCGACGCCGTCTGGTGGGGGAGGTGGTTTTCTGAGTGCCCGCTGGACGGGCTGGTTTTTCCAGGATTGGAACCGGGTGTCTTCAAAGCTCGGGTTGCCGGAAATCGGCGGCGGGACTTTAGGCCGTTCCTTCCGGCTGCCAAGTGCCCGGTTGCCCTTTCACGGGAGCGAATTCCCGGGAGAAGGGCATCGAACGGGCCGCCCGGAGGAACCGGGGGGCCGTGAACGGGCCGGTGGAGCGGCCCAGGGCGGCAGTCCGACGGTAGGACGGATCAAGCGGTGATCCGGTCGGCGCGAAGATACGGCTGGAGCGGTTCCGGGATCCGGATGCTGCCGTCCTCCTGCTGGTGGGTCTCCACCAAGGCCACGAAAAGCCGGGCCAAGGCGGTCCCCGAGCCGTTGAGCAGGTGGGGCAGGAGGTTGTGGCCGTCGGTCTCGCGCTTGAACCGGAGATTCATCCGGCGGGACTGGTAGTCCTCGCAGTTCGAGCAGCTGGAGACCTCGAGGTAGGATCCTTGGCCCGGAGCCCAGACCTCGATGTCGTAGGTTTTGGCCGAGGCGAAGCCCATGTCGCCCGTGCAGAGGTTGATGACGCGGTAGTGGAGTCCCAGCCGCTTCAGCACGGTCTCGGCGTTGCCCACCATCGCCTCCAGCTCGGCGTATCCCTCGTCGGGATGGACGATCTTGATCAGCTCCACCTTGTCGAACTGGTGGACGCGGATCATGCCGCG
>CAIYXO010000354.1 GCA_903930165.1 uncultured Verrucomicrobiota bacterium
CTCCTTCGCGTCTTGGCGGTTTTGCGTGAGGCCGGTCTTCGCCCCGCCTCAGCCTCGCTTCCGTCCCACGACCCAGGCGTTGAACAGGCCGTACTTCAGCGGAGTGAGGTTCAACGCGAAGTCGACCACCGCGGGGACCGTCCGATCGGTGCAGGCCACCTCCAACAGTTCGCAGCCGTTGCGTTCCAGGAAGAAGCCGAGGTCGAGGGCGTTGGTGCAGACGATGGCGTCGTCGTCCGGCGTGAACGGCTCCTTGATGATCGGGGTCATCCGTTCGAAACGGACGGCTTCGGGCGTCTCCCACATGCGGCGGCGCCGTCCGAGCAGCGCCTGGAGGTTCCTCCACTTGTTGCCGACCCCACGCATCCGCGGGTGGTAGTCCCGCCAGCCGAGGAACCGGAGGAAGTTGGGACTGCTCAGGACGACCCGGCCGCCCGGCGCGCAGACCCGCACGGCCTCGCGGACGAAGTCCTCGGGATCCTGGACGTGCTCGACGACGTTGAGGGCGCCGACGCGTTCGAAGTGGTTGTCCGGAGAGGGAAGCCGTCCGCCGTCGTAGAGCAGGCAGCGGTCGGTGAACGCACGGGTGCGATCGATGTTGGGAGCCGAGACGTCCACGCCGTGCGCCTCGAACCCCTCGCGGGTCAGGGTCGCGACGACCTGGCCGACACCACATCCGATGTCGAGCAGGCGCGCCCCGGCGCGGGAGGGACGGAGCGCCCCGGTGAACTTCGCGTAGAAGGCGGCATCCCAGTTGGCGAGGATGTCGGCGTACGAGACGTCGTCGCGGACGTGGTCGAGATGGCTGGGCTGTGCGGACATGCTCACTCCTCCGGGGCGCCGACACCGGCGCGGGCCAGCAGCAGCAACGAGACGCCGCCGGCGACCAACGCGGCAAGGGTCACCCAAAGCGCGGGGCGTGACGGCTGGTAGTGGAGCTCCACGACGTGTTCCCCGGCAGGAACCTGCACGCCGGAGAAGAGGTGGTTGGCACGGAGCAGCGGAACCGGCTTCCCGTCGACGGTCGCCTTCCAGTCGGGATGCCAGCGCTGGACCATCAGCATCACGCCCGGCTGCCCGGAGCGTGTCCGCACGACCTGGTCGCGCGGCAACCAGGATTCGATCGTGGCCTTGGCCGCGGTATCCTGTGCTGCCGGAGGCGTGCCGATGTCGTCCGCCAGGATCACCTCGGCCTGCGGATCAAACCGCGGGTCCACGAGTCGGGACAGGGCGGCGGCGGTGTTGGTCTCGGTCTGCCAACGGGTGAAGAACTTCGCCCGAGGCAGCGCCCCGGTGAACTCGACCACCGAATAGCCGCCGCCGGCTTGGGGAACGGCGGTGATGTCGTCGAGTGTTGGATTCCGACCGGCCGGGCTGTCGGGCTTGAGAGCGAGGCCGAATTCGAGGCGCTTGTTGAAACGCCGCCCCTGCGGGTCGGACTGGAGGTTCAGGAAATCCGCGAGACCGTCGGCGCCGACGATGTAGCGGGTGTTGGTCAGCTCCCAGAGTCGCCGCATCACCGGGAAGTTCGTCGGCCCCGCCGCGACGATGAGCTGGCGCACCTGTGCGGCCTGGTCCGGCTCGAGGTTCGGCAACTCCATCGCGTATCCGGCCATCGCCTGAGCC
>CAIYXO010000355.1 GCA_903930165.1 uncultured Verrucomicrobiota bacterium
GGCGTAGTTCACCACCAGGACGTCGGCGACCTGGATCGCGGTCTCCAGCGACACCGCGGTGTCGCCGCGCCAGACATGGCTCCGCCATTTCGGCAGGAACCTCCCCAGCTCGGACTGCCAGTTCGGCGCGACGCTCTTCGGACAGACGATGAGGAACTTCGCCCGGCCGCCGGTGGGCGTCCGACCTCGGATCCAGGACATCCAGGTCAGCGTCTGCAGGGTCTTTCCCAAACCCATGTCGTCCGCCAGCACCCCGCCGAAGCGGTTCTCGGAAAGATAGGCGAGGAAGTGGAAGCCCTCGACCTGGTAGGGACGCAGCTGTGCCCGGACCTCCTGCGGCACGGGCGGGGTGACGCAGGCCTGGATCTCGCCGGCCCGGCGGCGGATGTCGTCCGCCTGCTGCTCCGGGAGGAACCGTGTCGTCGCGTCGTCCGCGAGTTGGAGGGCGTGGAGGCGCTGCTTCTCGCCGGTGAAATCCCGGGCGTCCAAGCCGATCCGGGCCAGCTGCTGCTCGTCCTCCTCCGAGAGGGAGTACTCCAGCCGCTTCCATCCCTTCGCCCCGAGCCGGACGTAGCCGCCGCGTGCGTTCAGGAGCAGCCGCAGCTCCTCGGGCGACAGCTCCAGGGAACCGACATCCACCTGGATGGCCAGGTCGAACCAGTCCGTGCCGGCCGGTTCGAGCGTGAGCCCGAAAGCCGCCTTCACCGGATCCTCCAGCAGCGTGCGCAACGCAGGATCCAGCTCCAGCCGGATCGAGGCGGGCAGGGACCTGGCCCACTGGACGAACTGTTCCGGGAAGGTCCGCGTCATGCGGAGCACCCAGTCGGTGCCGGCCGGATGCCTCTTGGCGCCGAGCCGGGAAAGATGCTCCGGGGCGCCCTCGAGCGCCTCGCGGTGGACGACCACGACGCGTCGGCCGGTCGCGGCCGGCTCCCCGACCGGGATCCATTCGCCGAGCGTGTGCCGTTCCACGACCCTGCCGTCCGGAGTCTGCGCGACGAGCGTCATCACCGCCGCCTCACCGGCTCCGAGGGTGTCGTCGATCCGTGCGCGGATGACCGGCTGGAGGTGGACATGGGCCACCCGGTCGCGGAGGCGATCGGGCAGCTCCGCCTTGAGGCGGCCGATGAGCTTGAGCCCGACGTGGCTCTCCACGGCGTCGGCCGGAACGGAAGTCGGCTGGAAGGGACTGAAGCCCGCCGGGATCGGCGACGCCCGCCAGATCTCGGTCGTGGTCACGACCCAGCTTGGGGCCCCGTTCAACTGGAGGATCACTTCACCCGGTGGCTGTCCATCCGGCCGCGTCAGCTCGAAGCGGTAGTCGCCGTGTTCCTCGGTGGGGGCCGTCACCTTCCAGACCAACCGCGCATTCGGACGCAAGAACGGGACGCCGTCGGCGTTGACGGTGCGTTCCTCGAGGCCCTTGCGGGCCAGCACCGCGGGGAGGGACTGGACCAAGGCGTCCTCGGGATCCCGGGTGTAGCCGGCCGAGTGGTTCATCCCCAGCCGTCGGGCGACATGTTCCCACAAGGGTTCCGCCTCGGGGACCACGGGGAACGGTGTCTCGATGTAGCCCAGCGCGAGGTCGCGCAGCGATCCCTTCCTCAGGGGCTTCCAGGCCTCGGATCCGTTGTCCCGTCTTTCCAGGATCGCTTCCCCGGGCCTCAGCCGGATCCGGAAATCCACGGCGGGCTTCGGCTCCGCGTCGGGATCGGGCTCGCCGACCAACCGCAGTTCCGCGGTCTCCAGCTTCCGGATCCATTCGTTCACGGCCCGTTGCCTCCAGTGGCGGGTGAGCGGCTCCGAGGGAGGCGCTACCCTCGCGACCGCCGACATGAACTCCGGAAGACGCAGCTGACGTCCCGACGCCTCGTGGGAGAGGCCGTGCCAGAACTCCAGGATCGAGTCCGGAAAGTCCGGCCACGCCTGCACGTTCTCGAACATCGACATGTAGTGCTCCCGCCCGTTCTCGGCGAGCTGGGACAGTTCGAGCAGGTTGATCGTCTTCAGGCGTCGGGTGGCCTCGAACAGCTGGAACACCTGGCGCAGGAAAACCTCCTCCTTCTCGGTGGGCGGACGCCCGAGTCCACGGGTCACCGCGTCGCGGAGCAGGGCGAGGTGGGGCACCGGAGCCGGCTTCGGCACGGGGCTTGCCGAAGGAACGGGCTTGGCCGTCGACCCCTTGGCGCCGAAGGCGAGGAGCGCCTGGGCCACCGCGGCACAATGGACGCAGTCCATCATCGCCTGGCAGTCGCAGGTCCCCTCGATGCCGTACCGCTCCGACGCGAGGGCGACCTCCATCGGGCCCCGCTCCTGGACGGTTCCGACGAAGCTCGACGAGGATCCGTCCATCTTCCGCCGGAGATGGCGAACCATCCCCGAAAGGGCCATGGAGCGCCCCTTCTCGACCGCCTTGTCGGGCAGGTCCGCCAGGTAGTCCCGCAGGCTGTCCCGCTCTCCGGCCGTGAGCTCGATCATCGGAGGTGGAACCCTCGGAGCGGACTAGCGGTACTCCTGGATCGTCTTCACCTCGTAGCCGTGCCGCTGCAGCGCGGCGATTCCGAGGGCCGCGGCCTTGGCGCCGCTGATGGTGGTCATGATCGGTGTGCCGGTCATGACCGCCGTGGTCCGGATCTTCACCTCGTCCTCGCGCGGCGCCGCGCCGCTGGGCGTGTTGATGACGAGCTGGATCTCCTTGTTCTTGAGCAGGTCGACGATGTTCGGCCGTCCCTCGAGCACCTTCAGCACCCGTTGGACGCGCAGGCCCGCCGCCTCCAGCACGGTGGCCGTGCCGTTGGTGGCCACGATCTCGAAGCCGAGGTCCACGTAGCCCTTGGCCAGCGGCACGAGATCCTTCTTGTGCGCGTCCGCCACCGAGATGAACACCCGCCCCTTCAACGGCAGCGGCGAGTTGGCCGCCATCTGAGCTTTCGCGTAGGCGATGCCGAGGTCCGCGTCCAGGCCCATGACCTCTCCTGTCGAACGCATCTCGGGCGAGAGGACGATGTCCTGGCCCAGGAACTTGTTGAACGGAAACACCGACTCCTTCACCGCCCAGTAGTCGGGCCACACCTCCGCCGTGAAACCGAGTTCCTTCAGGGTCTTCCCGGCCATGACCTTCGCGGCGAGCTTCGCGAGCGGGGCACGGACGGCCTTGCTGACGAAC
>CAIYXO010000356.1 GCA_903930165.1 uncultured Verrucomicrobiota bacterium
ACGGATCGACCTCGGCGCTCCAGCGGTCGATGCCGCCGACGAGGTTGGTGAGGCGACGGAATCCCTGACCGCGGAGGAACGCGATCGCGTGGGCGCTCCGGACACCGTGGTGGCAGTAGACCACGACGTCGCGTTCCTTCCAGTCGGCGAGTTCCTCGAAGCGCTCCCCGATCTCGGACAGCGGCAGCAGCCGCGAGCCGACGATCGAGCAGAAGGCGTTTTCGTCCGCCTCACGGACGTCCAGAAGGGCCGGCGGTTCCGGCTCCCGGAGTCGCGCGGCCAGATCAGTGGGGGAGATGGAGCTCATGAGAAGGGGGTTGGCCACGCAGTCACTGAGGACACGGAGAGAACAGTGAACTTCTCCCTGGGCTCCCACCGAATTCCGGGAACCCGTCTCCTCTGTGTCCTCCGTGCCTCCGTGGCCAAAATCTGCCGTCAGCCCTCGAGGGCGGCGAGGAAGCGTTCGGCCTCGATGGCGGCGGCGCAGCCCATGCCGGAGGCGGTGATGGCCTGCCGGTACACGGAGTCGACGCAGTCGCCGGCCACGAAGACGCCGGGAACCTTGGTGCCGACGAACCCGGTCGGCTTGAAGTAGCCGTTCTCGTGGAGGTCGAGCTTGCCCTGGAAGAGGGCCGTGTTGGGCACGTGGCCGATCGCCGCGAAGACGCCGGTGCAGGGCAGGGTGGACTCCTCGCCGGTCTTGAGGTTCTTCAGCTTCACGCCGGTGACCATGTCCTTGGAGACGTCGGTGATCTCGGTCACGACGCTGTCCCACACGGGCTGGATCTTGGGGTTGGCGAGGGTGCGGTCGGCCATGATCTTGGACGCGCGCAACGTGTCGCGGCGGTGGATCAGGTAGACCTTCGAGGCGAAGCGGGTGAGGTAGGAGGCCTCCTCGCAGGCGGAATCGCCGCCGCCGACCACGACCACGGGCTGGTTGCGGAACATCGGGAGCGCGCCGTCGCAGGTGGCGCAGTAGGTGACGCCCTTCTTCTCCAGCTCGATCTCGCCGGGGACGTGCAGGTGCTTGTGGCCGGCTCCGCTGGCGACGATGAGCGTCCGGGCCTTCACCGGTTCCCCGTCGACGGTCAGTTCGGTGACGCCGTCCTTGAAGTCCACGGATTCGACGGTCGCGAACCGCACCCGGGCTCCGAACTTCTCGGCCTGCTTCTGCATGCGGGTCATCAGCTCATAGCCGTCCACGCCCTCGGGGAAACCGGGGAAGTTCTCGACGATGCTGGTGGTGGTCAGCAGGCCGCCGGGCATGGTGCCGGTGAGGACGAGGGGCTTGAGGTTGGCGCGGGCGGTGTAGATGGCGGCGGTGAGGCCGGCGCAGCCGGTGCCGATGATGACGACGTTCTCCATGTTCTTTAGGGGCGGAGTGTAGCCGTGGTGCCCGGTCCGGCCAAACGGGATTCCGGTCGGATGCGGGAGGTTGGTGGCAAGGCGACGAAGCTCTGGCCTTTCCCTAGCGGCGGGCTGCGGCGGATTGGGTGTTGGGAGGGGCTTGAGACTCCTCACGTCGCCTACTACGGGTGCGGGAGGTGCGGGGGATCCGTGGCCTGGCGGCCGCGGCCACCGACGACTCAGCGGCTGCCGGCGGTCCGCGTGAAGGCGCGGACGTTCTGGATCTTGGCCTGCTTGGCGAAGTCCATGACCTTGACGACGTCGCGCCAGCTGGCCTCCTCGTCGGCCCGGAGCACGAGCTTCATCTTGGGGTCCGCGGCGACGGCGGCCTTGAGTTCGCTGAAGAGCTTTTCCGCGGTGACCGCGCGGTTGCCGACGAAGAACTGCGGCTGGGTGTTGGCGATCGTGACGACGACCGGCGGCTTCTCGTTCGAGGCTCCGGCCTTCGGCGCCTCGCCGGTCTCAGGCAGCTTCAGCGCGACCGACGGGGTGTTCTTGAAGTTGGTCGTCACCATCAGGAACACGAGCAGGACGATGAGGA
>CAIYXO010000357.1 GCA_903930165.1 uncultured Verrucomicrobiota bacterium
GGACGTCAAGGCCGCCGGATCCGGCGTCACCGGCGACCTGCTCGCCCACTGCATCGACACCGCGATCTGGCTGAACGGCGGCATCAAGGATGTCAGCGCCATGACCGAGACCTTCATCAAGGAGCGGAAGCACAACCTCACCGGCAAGGTCGAGAAGGTCGGGATCGACGACGCCTGCGCGTTCCTGTGCCACTTCAACAACGGCTCCCTCGGCCTCTTCGAGTCCACCCGCTACGCCCGCGGCCACAAGGCGCTCTACACCTTCGAGATCAACGGCGAGACCATGAGCCTGAAGTGGGACCTGCACGACCTGCACCGGCTCCAGATCTTCGACCACAAAGACGTCGGCGCGGAGCGCGGCTGGAAGAGCGTCCACGTCTCGGACGGTGACCATCCCTACACCGGCAAGTGGTGGGTCCCCGGCCTCCAGCTGGGCTACGAGCACAGTTTCATCCACCAGGTGGTGGAGTTCATCGCGGGACTCGAGAGCGGCAAGGGTGCCAAGCCCGACTTCAAGGACGGACTGGCGACCGACTACGTCGTCGACGCGGTCCTGTCCTCCGCCAAGTCGCGCAAGTGGACGAAGGTCAAGCAGGTCAAGGCCTCGAAAGGCTGACCGGCGGGTCGGGTGACGACGGGGCCCGGGTCTTCGGATCCGGGCCCCGCCGCTTTCCCGGGGACACGCATTCGCGGGAACTTCCGTTTGGCCCCGCGGCCGCTCCCGTGGCATACCTCTGTCCAGACATGGAATACGAAGCGGTCATCGGCCTGGAGACGCACGTCCAGCTCAAGACGCGGTCGAAGATGTGGTGTGGCTGCGCGAACGCGTTCGGATCCGATCCCAACACCAATGTCTGTCCGATCTGCCTCGGCATGCCCGGAGTCCTTCCGGTCGCCAATGGGGAGGCGCTTCGGCTGACGGTGCTGACCGGTTACCTGCTGAACTGCGAGATCCCCCGGTTCGCGAAGTTCGACCGCAAGAACTACTTCTATCCCGACTCGGCGAAGAACTACCAGGTCACCCAGTACGACCGTCCCTCGACGGCCAACGGCTGGGTGGAGTTCGAGTTCGACGGCCCGGGATCGGTGGACGGCGTCGCACGCGTGCGCATCACGCGGGCCCATCTCGAGGAGGATGTCGGCAAGAGCAGCCATTTCGACCGTCACAGCGGCGTGGACTTCAACCGCGCGGGGGTCCCCCTGCTGGAGATCGTTTCCGAGCCCGACCTGAACGGGCCCGAGATGGCCTACGCCTACCTCAAGGCCCTGACCGACATCCTCCACCGCGGCGGCATCAGCGACTGCGACCTGGAGAAGGGCATGGTCCGTTGCGACGTGAACGTCTCGGTGCGGCCCAGGGGGACCGCGACGCTCGGCTCGAAGATCGAGATCAAGAACATGAACTCGTTCTCCGGTGTCCGGCGGGCCTTGGAGTACGAGATCCCGAGGCAGATCGAGGCGGTGAGGCGCGGTGAGAAGCTGCGCCAGGAAACCCGTCGATGGGACGACGTCGCGGGCATCACCGAGGCGATGCGTTCGAAGGAAGACGCCCACGACTACCGGTATTTCCCGGAGCCGGACCTGATGCCGTTTGCGCCGACCGATGCCTGGTTGGAGGAAGTCCGCTCGCTGGTTGTGGAACTTCCGTTGCAGAGGAAACGCCGCCTGGTGCGCGACTACGGGATCCCGGCGGGAGATGCCGAGGTCCTTTGCGACCATCTGGAACTGGGGCGCTTCTTCGAGTCGGCGGCGGCCGGCGCGAAGAACC
>CAIYXO010000358.1 GCA_903930165.1 uncultured Verrucomicrobiota bacterium
CCCCGGGTCCCCTTCAGGAACTTGTAGGCGTAGTAGATGCCCAGGGTGAGGATGCCGATCTCCAAGGCGGGTCGCCAGAGGACGACGAGCAGGGTCCAGATGGCCTCGGGAATGGCCTTCACGCGACCGCCTCCCCCCCGCTGTTCGCGCAGTTCCCCAGCATCGCATCCATCCGCAGCGCCTGCACCGTCGCGGCCACGTCATGGACGCGGAAGAAGGAGGCCCCGTTCCGAGCCGCCCACAGCGTGGCGGCCAGGGCGGCCGGCAGACGGTCCGGCATCTCGACACCGAGCAGCTTGCCGAGAAAGGACTTCCTGGAGAGCCCCAGCATCAGGGGACGTCCCAGACCCAGGAGACGTCCGGTCGCGCGGACCAACTGGAGGTTCTGTTCCGGGGACTTCCCGAAACCGATGCCGGGGTCGAGCACCACACTCTCGGGCGGCACCCCGGCCTCGGCCAACCGGAGGAGCCGCCCGGAAAGGAAGGCCGACACCTCGGAGACGACATCGGTGTAGCGCGGATCCCGCTGCATGGTCTCGGGCGAACCCTGCATGTGCATGGCGACATACCCGGCCCCGGAGGCGGCCACAAGTTGCCACATCTCCGGATCCTCCCGGGATGACTCCACGTCGTTCACGATGGAAGCTCCGGCATCCAGCGCCGCGCGTGCGACCCCGGGCTTCCGGGTGTCGATAGACAGGGGCACGGCGACCTTGCCCGCTAGGGCCCGGACCACCGGGATCACGCGTCGGAGTTCCTCTTCCTCCGGGACGGGAACCGCCCCGGGTCGGGTCGACTCCCCGCCGATGTCGAGGATTGCCGCCCCTTCGGCGGCGAGGCGTTCGCCGTGCTCCACCGCCAAGCCGGGATCCACCCAGCGACCGCCGTCGGAAAACGAGTCCGGCGTGACGTTGACGATCCCCATCACCACGGGAAGCCGCGGGAAGCCGAACCGATGATGTCGGGCGGTGAACTCCATCCTCGACGGCTAGTAGGCCGCGGCGCCCGACTTCGCTGCGGGAGACCGCTGGATCAGCTCGATCTCGTAGCCCTCCGGCGCGTCGACGAAGGCGAAGCCTCCTGAACCGTCGGGCTTGTAGGTGGGGCCGTCGCTGTACTTCAGCCCATGGCGTTCCAGATGCCGTCCGAACTCCTCCAGGCTCTCCACCTCGAAGGCCAGATGGGTGAGATCCGGCTGGACCTGGACCGGGCCCGAGGAAGGAAAATGGCACAACTCGATCGTCTCCTCGCTGTGGGGCGCCTTCAGGAAGACCAGTTCCGACCCGCGCGGGGACTTGTGGCGCCGGACTTCCTCGAGGCCGAGGATCTCCTTGTAGAACCGGACGGAACGCTCGAGGTCCTCGAGACGGTACCGGGTGTGTAGCAGGCGCAACGCTAGCATGGGAAGATCCTACGGGGCCCCGCCGGGAATGGCCAGTCGCGAGGGCGGAGAATCGCCTTGAGACATCCAAGGTCGCTGGCGCACGATTTCGAGTCGAGATGGGCTCCAACCCCAAGAACCCCGGTTCCAACGCCGAAATCGAGCCATGCCTCTCCGTGGTGATGCCCGTGTACAACGAGCGGGACACCATCGACAACGTCATCGCGAGGGTGCTGGAACAGCGTCCCACGCAGGAACTGGTGGTCGTCGACGACTGTTCGTCCGATGGCACCTTCGATCGTCTCAAGGAGTGGCCCGCGAGGGATCCCCGCGTGCGGGTGTTTCGCCATGAGGAGAACCGTGGCAAGGGGGCCGCGCTCCGGACCGCCATCTCCAAGGCGACCGCCGACTGGATCATCATCCAGGACGCGGACCTCGAATACGACCCGGAGGAATACCACCTGCTGCTGGGTCCGGTGAAGGCGGGGCGTGCCGACGTGGTCTTCGGCACCCGCTTCGGTGGCGGTCCCCATCGGGTCCTCTACTACTGGCATTCCGTTGGAAACAGGGTCCTGACGATCCTGTCCAACATGTTCACGGACCTGTCCCTCACGGACATGGAGGTCTGCTACAAGCTCTTCCGGCGCGACATCCTCCAGGGCTTGCGACTGGAAGAGGACCGGTTCGGGTTCGAGCCGGAGGTGACGGCCAAGGTCGCCAAGCTCAAGGTCCGGATCTACGAAGTCCCGATCTCCTACTACGGACGCACCTATGCCGAGGGCAAGAAGATCGGCTGGAAGGACGGCTTCTCCGCCATCCGCTGCATCCTCAAGTACAGCCTGACATGAGCCAGGCTCCCGCAAATTCCAACGCGACGAACAACACCTTCGAGTTCGACTCCCTCCAGCTCGCCCGGAACTACCGCAAGGCGGTCGCCCGCGAGTTCGCCCCGGTGCTCTCGGGGACCGTGGTCGAACTGGGCGCAGGCATCGGCCAGATGGGGGAGGAGTTCTCGAGGCCGTCCACGGTGGCCCGCTACGTCGCCATCGAGCCCGACCCGCGATTCCATCCCGAACTCAGGTCGCGTCTCCCACGGGCGGATGTCGTCCAAGGCTACCTGTCCGATCTCGATCCGTCGGTCGATCCCGATGCGATCGTCTCCGCCAACGTCTTCGAACACATCGAGGACCACGTCGGCGAGATGAGGCGCTCCTGCGAACGGCTGCGACCCCGTCGCGGCGGCTTCGCCATTTTCGTGCCCGCCCGCCCCGAGATCTACGCGCCCATCGACAAGGACATGGGCCACTACCGCCGGTATACGCGAACCGAACTCCTGCTCGCCCTGGCCGAAGCCGGCTTCGTGGTCGAACGCTGCCACTACTTCAACGCCATCGGATACGTCGCCTGGTGGTGGATGATGAAGGCCCGCGGAACCCGTTCCTTCAAGGCGGGCTCGGTCGGCCTGTTTGACTCCTGGATCTTTCCGCCGATGAACTGGGTGGAGAGCCGCCTTCTCCGGCCGCCGATCGGCCAGAGCCTGGTGGCGATCGCCCGGGCCCGTTGAGTCCATGTCCAATCCACCCCAAGGCCCAGCCCCATCCATCGAGGTGAGCGTGGTGATGCCGTGCCTCAACGAGGCGGACACGGTGGCCGCCTGCGTGGAGAAGGCGGTGCGCTGCCTGCGGGAGAACGGAATCCAGGGCGAGGTGGTCCTGGCCGACAACGGCAGCACGGACGGCTCCCGCGAACTGGCCGCGGCCGCCGGAGCGAGGGTGGTGCCGGTCGCCGACCGGGGCTACGGCGCGGCTCTCATGGGTGGCATCGCCGCCGCCAAGGGCCGGTTCGTCATCATGGGCGACGCCGACGACAGCTACGACTTCCTCGACCTGGCCAAGTTCGTCGACCGCCTCCGCAAGGGTGCCGACCTCGTCCAAGGATGCCGACTCCCGGCCGGCGGCGGCACCGTGATGCCCGGGGCCATGCCGTTCCTCCACCGCTGGTGGGGCAACCCGATGTTCACCTTCATGGCCCGCTGGATGTTCCGGGCCCCGATCCACGACATCTACTGCGGTCTCCGCGGATTCCGCCGCGATTGGCAGCAGGCGCTGCGTCAGCGCTGCACGGGCATGGAGTTCGCGACGGAGATGCTCATCAAGGGCAGCCTTTCCGGCGCACGGATCGAAGAAGTGCCCATCACTCTCCATCCGGACGGGCGCAAGGCGCACGCCCCGCACCTCAAGACGTTCCGGGACGGCTGGCGGACGCTGCGGTTCTTCTTCCTTTGCAGTCCGAGGTGGCTGTTCCTGATCCCGGGAGGGTTGTCCGTCCTCGCGGGACTGGTGGTCGGTTCGCTTGCCTGGAGCGGTGCCTCCATCGGCAATGCCCGACTCGACGCCCACACGCTGCTCGCCGCCTCGGTGATGGTCGTCTGCGGCTGGCAGGCGGTGCTCTTCGGCGTCTTCGCCAACACCTTCGCGGTCCAGATCGGACTGTTCCCCGAGAACGCCACCTACCACCGCTTCTACCGCTTCGCCCGGCTGGAAAGGGGGATCATCGCCAGCGCCATCGCGGTCGTTCTCGGGGTCGGACTCTGGGGAGCCGCATTCGCGCAGTGGCGCGAGGTCGGATTCGGCCCGCTCGACTACGCCAGGACGCTCCGGTTCGTCATCCCCGGGGCATGCCTGATCTCCCTCGGTCTGCAAACCTTCTTCGGCAGCTTCCTCGTGAGCTTGCTGGGACTCAAACGAGCCTGAGATGTCGAATCCACCGAACACCGTGTCCGGTTCCCAGTCGCGCTGGGAGGAGGCGTTCCTCAGGTTCGAGACTCCCGAACAGGAGAGGCGCAAGTTCGAGGGCCGCCTCCGGAAGCTGGGCGCGGCCGACTGGCCGCGGAACAGCGAGATCGTCGACCTCTTTTGCGGTCGCGGGCAGAACCTGGTCGTCCTCCAGACCATGGGCTTCACCCGGCTGGAGGGCGTGGACCTTTCGCCAAATCTCCTCGGCCGCTATTCCGGTCCCGCCCGGATGATCCAGGCCGACTGCCGCGACCTTCCGCTGCCCGACGCCTCCCGCGACATCGTGGTGGTCCAAGGCGGTCTGCACCACCTACCCGGCTTCCCGCAGGACTTGGATAGGGTTCTCGACTCCATACTGCGGATCCTGCGCCCGGATGGCCGGCTCGTGCTCATCGAGCCTTGGGACACTCCGTTCCTGCGCTTCGTGCTGTTCTGCTCGGGAATATCCCTCGCCCGAATCCTGTGGCCACCCCTCGACGCCTTCCACGTGATGGTCGAGGAGGAGACCCCCCTGTACCAGAAGTGGCTGGGCAATCCCGAGGTGATCCTGGCACGGCTCCGGAGCCGGTTCGGCACGGAGATCCTCGACATCGGCTGGGGCCGCATCGCCTTCGTCGGCCGTCCGAAGGCATGAGTGTCGTCGAAGCCATCCACGGCGGCTATGTCGCCAACCGCCGCGTCGAAGTCCTCTGCCGACACCTCGCAGAAATGATTCCAGCAGGCCCAGCCACCGTGCTCGACG